>JAZUIL010000213.1:0-4044 GCA_045642245.1 Bacteroidales bacterium | reverse complement strand
CGAACCAGTTTATGGATGTATTTCTCGCGATTGACACGAACATGACGACCCCGAAGTATGAGAGCCATCAGCATTTCATACTTCGGGGTAATATAGTTTTGACAACGTGTCAGGAACTCAAGCATATCACTTCAATCCTTCATAGTCACGAGGAGACTCGAAATCAAGTTCCTTGCAACGAGTAACCATCGAAGGACAGTTATGTACCTTGAAGATTTCGCTACCCTTCTGACGAACTACCTCAACACCACGCCAGTGTGAGTCAAAGCCATCAGAATAGACTTCGAGATAAAGAAGATATCCCTTCAGAGACTGAACCTTCTCATAGGCGTGTACCTTACTTGTACGTACCTGAATTGTATATGGAGAAGTAGGATTATATCCGTTCTCAGGCTTAGCTCCGCTGAAGAAGATAGCTGGCTGATATGGACGGCCTGACTGCTCTTCAGGAGCACTGAGGTCTGGCATACGGCGGAGCATGAAAGGAAGGTTGAGATCGGTATTAGCCAACTCAAGACACTTCTTGCCCAATTCGCGGTCTCGGTTATACATCTCCATGGCCACAATCTCCATCATGACAGCACCTTCAGGATTCTGTGATACCAGCTGCTGCAGTTCCACAAATTCCTCAAGTGACGCTGGCATACGGTCGATAGAAAGAGAAGCCTCCTCACCGGCTGTATACTTGGTAGGATTGATCGTTCCTGCAGAAGATACATTCTGCGCATGGAGCATGGTAGCAGCCGAAAGAAGGACTGCCACCACAAGGACTGAAAGCTTATGCAACTTCAACATCATTCTTTTTCTTACCTTTAATTGCGAAGTAATATACGGCTGCACCTGCTACGACAAGCAGACAGATCGAAAGTACAGGACGGTAGAACAGCCATGCGAGAGCCACCACGATGAGTGTCCAAGCAAAAGCAATCACATTGCATACAAGACCTACACCCCATGACATGATAGAAGCGAGGAATGGAACAACCTTGAGCAAAGTAGAAAGGATGCTGAAGATGCTCTTCAAACCTGCGCTGACAAGGATGAAGCCGAGGATACGGAGCACCCATGTAAGGATGGTGTTACCCTGCTTCTCGCTCTCGAACATCTCTTCCATAGACTTGGTACCAGAAACGAGCGAGCTGAAAGTCTTGCCATTCTTGGCAGTATAGCGGGTGAAGGTGTCGCTCTGTACCTTTGCGATCAAAGAAACGACGTTCTCTGCTGGCACATAACGATACTCTACGCGTACGTCACCGACCTCAGGAGCGCTTGGATTAGCTCCATAGTAAATGACATTATTATTGATCTTAGTGAGCGAATCACCCTGCAAGCTCAATACAAGTGGCATGGCGTTGCTACGTGGGAACGAAGTGATCATCTCTGCAGGAAGCTTATAAGCACCGATGGTAGCATGCTCTGCTACGAGTGTCTTATTCTCTACCTGACAACGAACTCCCCCATTATTAACATTTTTATACTCAGGGTCTTTGAACTCCGAACTGTTGACAGGGCTTGAGGTCCACTGCTTAGAATAAGTATAAGTAGTAGTCACCTCCTGTGAACCACCGAGCTTATCTTCTGTCTTTGAAGAAGAAGACTCTACCCACTGGTAGTATTCTACAGAACGGCTCAGATACATACCCTTGACACCGACCTTGAAGTCTGAGTCAATCAAAGAGTCTTGAGTGATGACAGTACCATTAGCATGAATCAACTTACCTTCAAACTCAGGATTGTAAGTATTGATGTCTGGCATATGCACTGCCACACCTTCTGCTTCGTTAAGCATCTTAGCGGTCTTTACTGCACGACCCTCGTTCCACCACAACAATACGGTAGCTGCCACCAACATTACAAAGCCAGTACCGATGCCACCGAATGAACTTTTAACACGCGAACCATAACCAATGGTAGTTTTCTCTGTATAAGCCATGTTTTAATAAATTAAAAAATATAATAAATAGTATCTAGTACGCTTGAAACATCTATATCAATAGACCCTGGTTCATAAGAGAACAGGTAATAATAGATTCCGACACAAGTCAGGATGGCAGTTAAGAATATGACGAGCAACTGCCAAGGCCTCATCGGATCAGAAAGATAAGCGAAGTCTTTCCATTCTTTACGTTTCCAAAGATCCAAGTGCTCCTTCAGCCATTGAGCAAATGCCTGCAAATTGAGAGGTTTGTCCTGCTGATCTCGCGCCCAGTCTTCGATTGCCATTTCCAATACTGGTTCGTCCATCCAACTGAAAGCGTTACACCATCGGAGCAGATTTCCGTCTGTGGTCTTTTCAATACCGAGACAGATAGTGAACTCATTCTTGTTACCTCCATGCCAGTAAGCACGCTGTTCCTCTCCGATGGTCAAGCCTTTCGAAGCATCATACAAAAGGACAAAGAAATGCACCTGTCGCGACTTGCCATGCATGGCGTTAAGCAATTGGAAAGCTCTCTGATCTGCCACTGTAACAATGTCAAGACCCTGAATCGGATCCTGCTTCATATTATGGATCTTCGGATAATCATAGAGTCCTCTCTCTCGAGCTTGTTGAGGAGTGATTTCCTCATAGCGGAAGATGGAGTTAGAATGATCGAGCGGATTGGTGTATCGCTGTTCATATGTCTCAGTCTCCACATGAGTAATCTCCTGATCCCAGTCGGTGGCATCACCACCACCACCTGCCACACAGTTCGGATGAAAGACAGAGATCGGATAAGTATTTCCTCCCCATCTATAGACCAGTTCAACATACATCTGTTCAGGAATACTGCTGGTATGACCAGTATTGAGCACCCAGAACCACTCATCCGGATGATGTACGTATCGGACACGCTGTTCTTTTCGCGTCTTGCCATTACCAGCCGGCACATCCACATAATAGACCTGACGTTCAGTCCATGCATTGTGATGCTTGGCCATAGTCACATAACCGCTCAGGAACTCAATATCCTTTCCGAAATACCTGACCACAGCATGTGCAATACCTACCAGAGCCTCGGCGACTGCCACCACAATAATAAGTTCGGTCAGGTCAAGGCTCATGATTCTGGCGGGATCATAGACATAGATACCAGCCAGACACAGCAACGGAATGAGATATGCCAGGTAGTGCATTCAGATGAAACAGGTACTAAAAAGCAAATTACTCAGCTTTCTTCTTAAAAAGGTCTACATCGTCATCAAGACCTGTCTGCATAGTAGTCTTCGAAGTAGTGCTGCTGACGATGGTATAATCGATCTTGCTCTTGTTTGAGATAAAGAAACAAGCAGGAATGGTCTCAATAAGCGTCTCACGCTGACGGAGGATGTCGAGCATGCGGGTCTGAGCCTGATTGAAGTACATACGCTGCACCTCGATAGCCTGCATCAAATCCTTATAAAGCGAAGTATCGAACTCAGGATTGCTCTCCTGGATCCACTTCATCGCAGAACCATCACCCTGTGAATAACGGCCAGCAATGATTTCTGGGAAGATTTTCTCGAAAGTATCACGATACTCCTCAGTCACGCCAGCCTTCTGCTTGATGACCTTCCACATGGTATCATGTACGGTCTCTACCTTACCTTTCTGCGCTTCAGCTTCCTTACGGAGACGTACTTCCTGATTGTTATAAGAAATATACATTCCTATAGCAATCAAAGCAATTAAAGCCAGCGCTCCTAAACCTACAAGTGTAAACATAGCAATTTATATTTTAAAAAAGTTCATATTTCCGCGGACAAATTTAAGAAAATTATTGATATATTAGCAAAAAAGGAGGCAAAAAAAGAGTGGAATCTACACCTTTGTAACAAATAACACGAAATTTGGGGGATTTATGTCCTTTTGTTTGATCAAAGACACCTATTAAATATACTAATCTAGGGACTCTTTTCTTGTATTTTGGTGAGGTTACCGTTTAAAAACAATAAAGGGCCGGTCATCACGACGGCCTTTTATTTAATTACCTAATTACCTTAAAAAACTTACCAAATTATAAACACAATACCATGAAAAACACTGCAAAGATAAGGGGTTTTCCGGTTGCGTGCAAACTATTG
>JAZUIL010000212.1:0-6998 GCA_045642245.1 Bacteroidales bacterium | reverse complement strand
ACTTCCTCAAGGGCGAGGTTCGCTACGCTTCAGTAGCTAAGCAGTTCCCTGCAGAGGCAGCAGAGCTCTTCGCTCAGGCTGAGGAGATGGCTAAGAAGCGCTACGCTACTTACGTTCGTCAGACCAAGCTCGAGTATTAATTCTCGACAGCTTAATCAAATAATTATCGCTCCCATTACCATTCGTAGTGGGAGCGATTTATCAAAACATACTATATAACTAAACTATAATTTCTATGGAAACAATTAACGGAAAATGGGCTTTGGTAACCGGAGCCAGCCGTGGTATCGGCGCTCTTGTTGCTGATAAGCTTGCTGATTACGGATGTAATCTCGTATTGCATAGCCGTAGTGTTGATCACCTTGACAAAATAGCTGAAAAGGCTAAGCAGAAAGGTGTTAAGGTAATGACGGTCGCTGCAAACCTTGAGAATGAAGACGAAGTGCGTGCCATGTTGAAGAAGATCGATGATGAAGGTCTGAACATCGAATATGTACTTAACAACGCCGGCATTCAGGTAACATACCGCTCAGAGATTTTCGACACACCAGCTATTGATTTTGTAGATAGCCTCAAGGTCAATATCATTGCTCCTATGATCATCTGTTACCACTACCTTCCTCGTATGATGAAGGCTGGTTACGGCCGTATTGTAAACACCACTAGTGGAATTGACAAAGAACCTCAGCAGGCGGCATACTCTGCTAGCAAGGCTGGTCTTGATAAGATTACAAAAGATCTTGGCACCTTGGTCGAAGGAACTGATGTCATGATCAACTTGATCGATCCAGGTTGGTGTCGAACAGACCTTGGTGGACCTAAGGCCCCTAATGCTCCAGAGAGCGCTGTTACAGGTGCTGTACTTGGTGTATTCTTGTCAGATAAGAAGTCTGGTCGCATTATCAGTGCACAGGACTTTGCCAATATGTCTGTCGAAGACGCAGTCAAAAAATTTGAGTCTTTATAAGGTCTATTTTCTATTAAAATTATACAAGAATCGAGATAGGAGTGTTACGTATCACTATCAATATGCACTTCTTGACGTATTGAGTACAACAAATAAATTTATCCGTAGGCTTCTTCAAAGATTGAAGCCTGCGGATAAATTTATTTGTTGTATTTGTTTATTGGAAAAGTTATTTTTTCTTAGCAGGAGCATCGATCAGAGCATTCTTCTCAGCAGTCCAGCCTTCGCGCTGAGACATACCGCAGTTCTCGCCCTGGAAGAGCTTAGCAGCCTCCTTATCGCCCTTGAGCTGCCAGTTGAGCCATCCGATAGCAGGAACGGTGAACTCACCGCCGTGTGGCTGAGCGTATGTGCCACCATGACCTACTGGGAGGTTCACTGCCATGGCAGGAACGTGGTTGATGCGATGGAAGTCATCCATACCATTCGCATATGCGATATCTTCCTTGCCACCAAGGATGTAGATGATAGGCACCTTGATGTTGTTCAGTCTTTCCTTCTCAGGCATTGGCATGCCTGGGACAGCGCCAGCAGGATTGCTGAAGAGACCAGAGTTGCAGATCATCAAAGTCTTGATGCGAGGATCTGCTGAGTTATCGAGGGTCTGGAGACCACCGCATGACATGCCGGCAACGGCAATGTTCTTGACATCGAGCTTATGATAGTATGGTGAGTTCTTATCCTCATTGCGAGCGATAGCCCACTCAATAGCCTCAATCTGCTGCTCAGAGGTAGAGCGTGGCAGACCCCAGAAGTTCATGCCTGGGATAGGGAAGTAGCCAGTAGCAAGAACGAGGTAACCCTGTGAGGCAATCTCATTGAGGAAGAGGAGATGCTCGAAAGGAGAGTTGTTGCATGCACCGTTGCCCCATACGAGGATAGGCATCAAGTTCTTCTTGCCGAACTTAGTAAGATCCTGTGGAACGAATACGGTGTGAGCTGGGAGGGTCTCTTCCTCCTTCATGATAGCTGGATAAGCACCGGTGCCACCATTCTCAAGGATAGAAGACTTTGGCTCAAGACGTGCGGCATCGAACCAGTTGACCATCTTCTCAAGATTCTCCTCGGTATACATATTGAAACCGTGACCACCTTCTGGCTGCTCTACGAGGAAGGTCTTTACTCCTGCAGCCTTCAACTGATCGTGGAAAAGCACGCCCTGGCACTCTGGTACGACATTGTCCTGCATGCCGTGGAAGATGCCGATAGGTACATCCTGTGAATCAATGAAGTTCGTGGCGTTGAGCAACTTGTAAGCATCGGTATTACCTTCCTTTGGCATACCCATGACTGCAACCTCTGGGCTGTTTGGATCCTTGGCTACACCGTCGCAATCCATGTTGAGCAGATCGACAGGACCTGACCACTCGCAGCATGCATTGACATAGCTCTTCTCGTTGGTATAGATACCCAGATTGCCCTCGATATCATATTCTACGTCTCCCTGCTTTGCCTTGGTTACACCGTTGGTAGTGGCCATGACTGATGCGAGATGAGCGCCTGAAGAGAAGCCTGATACGCCGATGAACGAAGGATCGAGCTTGAACTTGTCGGACTTAGCACGAAGGAAACGAACTACTGCCTTGATATCATTGATCTGAGCTGGCCACTTAGCATCGAAGCTCGAACGATGGTTAGGACAAACTACGGCATATCCAGCCTTGAGCAATGCTGCACAGATAGTATTGATGTCGGCCATGCCCTTAGAGCTGTTGCTGAACCATGCGCTGCCATAGATATGAACGACAACTGGATAGCGCTCTTTCTCAACCTTTGGAATATAGATGTCGAGGTTATGATACTCCTCGCCGTCGCCGACATAGTTGATGTCAGTATACTTCTTGCTCCACTCGGCCTCTGTATCACTGGCCTGATTGCCACCAAAACCGAAAGCGCCCATCTGTGGGACACCTGCTGGTACGCCTTGTGGCATTCCCTGTGGTGGCATTCCGCCAGGGAACTGTGCCATGCCGCTTACACATGCTGTGCAAAGCAGCAAAGATAAAATGTTTTTCTTCATAATTAATAAATGATATTATAAGATAATGTGAACGAATGTGGTAATTGCTAAATCAGAAACGCTGATTGCTATACTGCAGTTGATACATTAGTATAGCTTGTTGCTATGCTGTATTTGCTTAGTTGGCTTGAGATCTAATTTGACATTATAGCTTGGACGTTCAACATAGATTTCCTCGAATGGTAATTCTACGAAACTGCGGGTCTTTGCCTTGCTTGGATACTGCATGCCTGCCAGCTGGAGCGCCTTGCTAAGCATGGTCTCATTCTTATCGCCCAACTGATAGCCATCGAACTGGTCGTCATCTATTTCATAATTAGGAATGAATCCGTTAGGACGGCTATCATTTCTTCCGTCCTTATCACCAAAGGTATTAATCATGACATAGATACCCCAGTCGCCAAAGTACTTCTTATATTTATTATAATAATCTTTCTTGTATACATATTCTGGCTTCAGGAAGTTGCCAGTACAATACTTTCCATGTGTTTGTTTGCCGATGATCTCGATGTCCATAAATGGCTTCAGGCCAACAAGGAGACTCTCAGAAGCAGAGGCTGTATATTTCGTTACAAGCGCATAAATCTTCTTCAGATTCAGATTGTTTGGTAGATACTTAGGCAAAAATCTCTCGATATCATCTTTGTATACTTCAGAAAGAAGCTTATTATAGATTGATCTCTGGAATATTTCCTCGTTAGCTACAACACTCTCTGGTGCTAGCATTGAAGCAAACATATTCAGTGTGCTCACAAGTCCACCGCCGTTGTATCTTAAGTCAAGGATGAGTTCGCTGATTCCTGCCTGTTTGAATTCTTTGCAAGCGTTTACCAGAGAGGTGGAATCCTGAGTGAACGACATATAGGCAAGGTAGCCAACTTTCTTGCCATCAATATCAAAGATGTTGGTAGCGACAACTGGATCCTCATACATCTTGATAGGAGTGAGGTCGACTGTATTACCTGTATTTTCCAGGTAGTTATCTTCGGTAATGATGCCGAATTCTAATTGAACACGCGATGTAATTTCATAGAATTTCTGGTAAGTCTTTTTCGTAAAAGCTCTACCATTCATTTTAGTGAATATATCGCCTCGCTTAATGTTGGCATCACTGGCAGGACTATTCTTATATACCGCATTAACGACAAAGAAGACGTTATCGCTATTACCCAATACATATGGAGTTGCATCCAGTCCAATAGTTGTCTCTACACCTTGCAGAGACTCTATTTCCTCTGTCATTTTCGGTAAAAGCCTGGTCCAACGATCATCCTTATGGCGAGCCAGAAGAATGGTCTGCTCAGGATGGTCGCAAGTATCAGGATTCAGATAGTTCTCAATCTGATCTTTCATTCCTGGCTCATCGCTCCAGACGTAGTAGGTCTCGAGAACATCGATGGCAAAATAATCGATCAAGATATTGGTTGTATCCTGGAAAGTGAGCTGATTTTCGCCAGTATTGGGTTTGTCGATTTCATTACCATTGAAGCGGTTCAGAACAGGGTCGTCCGAACAGCCAATGATACAGATGGATGCAAATACAACAAGAAGTAGCGAATAGAATGTATTCTTCATATTTTATTTTCACGCTTTTTTTATTTACACGCTTTGGGATTCAAATTAGGTGATCTCTATATAATGAAAGTGCCAAAGACCTTCCGGACTCTGACACTTTTGTTTCTGATGTGTCGACACTTGGATTCGAACCAAGGACCCCCACCATGTCAAGGTGATACTCTAACCAGCTGAGCTATGCCGACATCTGGTATTTGCATTTCCCATGCTATTTCTGCGTGCAAAGATACGTCGAATTTTTGATATTACCAAATTATTGGAATAAAAAAAACTAATATTGCAAATACCTGATTAAAAGTGTCAATATTTTACTTGTTTTGCTGCGTATTTGATATCGTCCTTCGTGATTGTGTTAAGATCTGACTCCGAAGGATTACTCAACTTAGAAAGACGATTTGCCATATTGGTTACTGAAGTCTCGAAGAGGTTGCGCACATAACGGCCGTTACCAAAGTTGCGGGTCTTCTTGGCGTAAACTTCCTTTAAGACGCTGTTAAGCTCTTCAGAACCATCTGCAGACAAGGTTAGCGAATATGGCTTCATACGAGCCTCGAAGATCTTATAGAGCTCTTCTGGAGAGTAATCAGGGAAGTTGATATAACGGGTGAAGCGCGACTGGAGACCCGGGTTTGTCTCGATGAATTTCTTCATCTCGTTGGTGTAACCAGCAACGATGACGACAAGATCCTTACGGTCATCCTCCATACGCTTCAAGAGTGTAGCGATGGCTTCTTCACCGTATCCGCCATTGTCCATCAGGCCATAGGCCTCGTCGATGAAGAGGACACCACCGAGGGCTGAGTCGATCAAGGCGTTGGTCTTAGGACCGGTCTGGCCTACGTATGAACCAATCAGGCCATTGCGGTCAGTTTCGACAAGATGACCCTTAGAAACTACGCCGAGGTCGCGGTAGATACGAGCGAGGATACGAGCTACTGTGGTCTTACCTGTACCAGGGTTGCCGCTGAAAACGCAGTGATAGGAAATATTTGGCGACTTGAGACCCTTAGCCTCACGCTCCTGCATGAGCTTGATATAGTTGGTCAGACTCTTTACTTCTGCCTTGACTGAATCGAGGCCGATCATGCCTTCGAGCTCCTCAAATGGATCAGGGCCAAGGATGTCGCTGATGACTATAGGCTTATCCTCAGAAACCTTGGACTCATCACTCTGAGTGAAAGACGAGTTATCCTTATTCTGTTCCTCAATAATTGAATGATCAACAGGCATTGGATGATCTGAAGTCACAGTGGTCTGAGTATCATCGGTTGATGTCTCTTCGTCATTACCAACAGCAACGGTAAAGATGGCTGCAGCTATAAATAATCCAATAATGATAGCACCTTTAGTGCTTATAAATGATGTTTTTTGAGAAGAACTCATAACTGTATAGAATTATTAGTGGTAAAATATAGATTATTAAATCAATGATATCGAAAGTGCCAGGCATAAGCCCTGCCAACTGCAGGAGTTCGGAAAAGAATCCAACTAGTGGGATGACAGAAGCCCAAATAAGTTTATGTGGCATTTCCTGTGCTAAGATGATCAGGATATAGGACAAAGCCCATAATCCGTCAGGAAGGCTGTAAATCATCCATTCTGGAGGCTGTAGATCAGCTACGGACTGATTCAGAATATCGAGTAATGTATTGCATCCCAACCAACTGATGACCCGATGGATCAACAAGCCTTCGCGCCACAAGAGATAGATCATGACACCTGTTACAAAGCAGATGATTCCAGCTATGTATTTGAGGCAAGTCTTATGGCTCTCTGTCATGCATTTACAATCCAATTAATCCATAAACAACGAACCCAATAAAGCCACAAGCCAACGTGGTGTAGATCAGATTCCATTTATATTTTCTGACTCCGAAGAAGACCGTCAGGAAGATGATGACGCTGATACAGAACTGGCACATGGCATGTACGCTAGGCACGCTCCAAAGTGCGCTTCCATCATTTCCGAAGATCGGCAAGTCAATATTATGCAACGGACCAAAGTTATCTTCGTTCATCAAGCTTAATGCCGCAGAAGCTAAAAGACCGATGATAGCAGGACGTAATACACTGAAGATACTTTTTGTGACGATAGAATCCTTGTATTTCAGAATCAGTTTCGATACGAGAATCATCACAACGAATGGTAACCAGATCACCGAGAATGTTGCTAATACAGAACCGAGAATGCCCAGAATGTGGGGCAGATAATCGATATTGAGCGACTGTACCCAAGGATCGTTGATCACTGAAGTATAACCTACATAAGTTGCACAGTTGATGCCGATAGGACCAGGCGTCATCTGACTGATAGCCACGATATCGGTAAACTCAGCCTGACTCAGCCAACCTGCTTTCACAACAACTTCCTGCTGAATGAAGGACAGCATGGCATAGCCACCGCCAAAATTAAACAGGCCGATGTAGGAGAATATG
>JAZUIL010000211.1:0-13200 GCA_045642245.1 Bacteroidales bacterium | reverse complement strand
ACTATGGCAAAGCTTGAAAATTCTTTGAAGAACATGTTCCTGTCATTGACAGTGATCACTGTTGTCGTAGGTGCATTGCTTGGTGCAGTAGCTATGGTTACTGAAGAGCCAATCGCACAGGCTACTGCTGCTGCACAGACTGCAGCTATCAAGGCTGTAGCTCCTGAGTTTGATACCGTAGGTGAGGCTGCTACTGCAACTTCTACCAATGGCGAGTCTGCTACTATTTTCCCAGTACTTAAGGGTGGTCAGGAAGTTGGTAAGGCTGTACAGGCTATCACCAAGAATGGTTTTGGAGGCAAGGTTACCGTTATGATCGGTTTCGATGCACAGAATAATATCTATGGTTATGCAGTCCTCAACCATGCTGAGACTCCAGGTCTTGGTTCTAAGATGCCAGACTGGTTCCAGAAAGATGGTAAGGGTAATGTGATCGGTAAGAATCCTGGTACCAACAACCTCACCGTTAGCAAGGACGGTGGTGAAGTGGATGCTATCACTGCTGCAACTATTTCTTCACGCGCCTTCCTCGATGCTGTAGCACAGGCTTACAGTGTAGTCGCAGGCGTCGATGCTGCTACTTCTGCTACACAGCAGGCTGCTGCTCCTGCAGCATCTTGCCAGGAAGGTGAGGAGTGCTGTGGCGATGATCCTGCTAACTGTACCAAGCCAGACAGCTTGAAGTGTGATAAGTGCAAGACTGCAGCAGAAGCTAACAATTAATAAATGTAAGGAGACTAAATTATGAGTAAACTCGGTATTATTATCAACGGCCTCATTAAGGAGAACCCTACATTTGTGTTGCTCCTCGGTATGTGTCCTACTTTGGGTACTACCTCTTCGGCCATCAACGGTATGTCAATGGGTCTTGCTACTATGGCAGTACTCATCTGTTCGAATATCGTTATTTCTTTGATCAAGGGCTTTATTCCTGATAAGGTGCATATCCCATGCTACATTGTCGTCATTGCAGGCTTCGTGACTGTCGTCCAGCTCTGCTTGAAGGCTTACCTTCCTGAGGTCGACGCTAAGCTCGGTCTGTTCATCCCATTGATCGTAGTAAACTGTATCGTACTCGGTCGTGCAGAGTCTTTTGCTGCTAAGAATGGCGCGCTCGATTCTGCTTGTGACGGTATCGGCATAGGCCTCGGTTTCACCGTGGCTCTCACCCTTATCGGCGCTTGCCGTGAAATCCTCGGTACAGGTGCAGTGTTCGGATTGCCAATCTTCCCAGAGAACTATGGTGCTCTCACCTTCGTCCTCGCTCCAGGTGCATTCCTTACCCTCGGCTATCTGAGTGCTATCTTCAACAAGATTTTTAACAAGTAAATTAAAGGCTAGGAATTATGAGTTATATTATTATGATCATTGCCGCGATATTTGTTAACAATATCGTCTTGGCACAGTTCCTTGGCATCTGTCCATTCCTTGGCGTATCTAAGAAGATCGATACTGCAGCAGGTATGGGTATGGCTGTAGCATTCGTTATGCTTATCGCCACCTTGGTTACTTATCCTATCTATTATGGCATCCTCGTACCAGCAGGCCTCGAGTTCATGCAGACCATTGTCTACATCCTCGTGATCGCAGCGCTCGTACAGATGGTTGAGATCATCCTCAAGAAGTCTATGCCATCGCTCTATGCAGCTCTCGGCGTGTTCCTTCCATTGATTACCACCAACTGTACAATCCTTGGTGTTGCCATCAATGTCATTAACTTCGAGTACAATATTCTTGAGTCAGCTGTATACGCTGTGGCTACCGCTCTTGGCTTTACCCTCGCTATGGTCCTCTTCGCTGGTATCCGCGAGCAGCTCGAGATCACCAGCCTTCCTAAGGGCATGAAGGGTACCCCAATTGCTCTTATCACTGCAGGTCTTCTCGCTATGGCCTTTATGGGCTTCTCTGGTATTGACAATACTCTCAAGGCAATCTTCGGTATCGGTTAATACACCTATTACATAATATATAACGCCGCCATTCAGAATTTGCTGAATGGCGGCGTTTCTTTTAATATGTCATTAATTACTAAAGATAATCTCGTTCTCGCGTACATCTACGACAATTGGTTTCGTACGGTCGACGCGGCCGGAGAGAAGAGTCTTTGACAACGCGTTGAGAACGTGATGCTGGATGGCTCGCTTGACTGGTCGAGCTCCGAATTCTGGATCGTAGCCTTCCTGTGCAAGGAAGCGACGTGCATCGTCAGTGACTCGCAGTTCGATATCATTCTGTTTCAATAGATGATAACAACGGTCAAGCTGGATGTCTACAACGCGACGGATATCTTCTGAAGTGAGCGACTGGAAGTTGACAATCTCATCGATACGATTCAGGAACTCTCGACGAATAGGCTGCATTGGTCGGCCTTCTGCTGTGAGGATTGGTTCTTTGCCAAAGAGCTGCTCCTCTCGAAGGTTTGAGGTCATGATGATGATGGTATTCTTGAAGTTGACATTTCGTCCCTTACCATCGGTCATGTGTCCTTCATCGAGCACCTGAAGAAGAGTATTGAATACGTCAGGATGCGCTTTCTCAATCTCGTCGAAAAGGACTACGCTATAAGGTTTGCGACGGACAGCTTCCGTTAGTTGACCACCCTCTTCATAACCGACATAACCAGGAGGCGCTCCGAAAAGACGGGTGACTGCGAACTTCTCTTGATACTCTGACATATCGATACGTGTTACCATCTTCTCATCATCGAAGAGGAATTCTGCCAGCGCTTTCGCCAATTCTGTCTTACCGACGCCTGTTTGTCCAAGGAAAAGGAATGATCCAATCGGGCGGTTCGGGTCAGAAAGGCCTGCACGATTGCGACGGATTGCGTTTGATACAGCTTCGATGGCTTCGTTTTGACCAACGACGCGCTTGTGGAGCTCTGTCTCCAGCGTCATGAGTTTATCTCGCTCTGATGTCATCATCTTCGCCACAGGTATCCCTGTCCAATGAGCAACGACTTCTGCAATGTCCTCCGCTGTAATTTCTTCGCGAATCAAACTAAACGTTCCAGACCCTCCCCCGGCCCCTCCACAAGGGAGGGGAGTGGACACTCCGTCTGTCGTAGTATTCTGATTAGAGAGGTAATCATTCCCCTCCCTTGCGGAGGGGTCAGGGGTGGGTCTGGTGATCTCTTCAATCTGCTTTTCCAGATTAGGAATAGTTTCGTACTGGATCTTGGCTACCTTGCCGTAGTCACCTTGCTGCTTGGCTTGCTCGGCCTGGAAACGAAGCTGCTCAATCTGCTCTTTGTTTCGCTGGATGACATCAATCAATGATTTCTCCTTCTTCCATTGCTCGTTGAGAACCTTCTCCTGTTCTTGGAGCTTTGAAATCTGGTCATTGATATTCGCCATTTTGGCCTCGTCCTTTTCCCATTTGATCGCTTCTCGCTCGATCTCCAATTGCATGATCTGACGATGGATCTCATCAAGAGCTTGTGGCTCGGAATCTCGTTCCATACGCAGTTTAGCCGATGCTTCATCGATAAGATCAATGGCTTTGTCTGGCAGATAACGATCTGTGATATATCGGGTAGAAAGACGAACTGCTTGAATCACTGCTTCATCCTTGATTCGGATGTGATGATGGTTCTCGTAGCGTTCTTTCAAGCCTCGGAGAATCGCGATGGCTGCTGTCTCATCAGGTTCATCTACCATGACCTTCTGAAAACGGCGCTCCAAAGCCTTGTCTGTCTCGAAGTACTTCTGATATTCGTCGAGTGTAGTGGCACCGACACAGCGCAGTTCACCACGTGCCAGTGCAGGCTTCAGGATATTAGCTGCATCCATAGCACCTTGTCCACCACCTGCACCGATCAGAGTATGAATCTCGTCGATGAAGAGGATGACGTCATTGCCAGTAGCATCATCACTGTTCGATTCGGTTACTTCCTTGATGACAGATTTGAGACGTTCCTCAAATTCACCTTTATACATCGCACCCGCAATGAGTGCACCCATGTCGAGAGAGTAGATCTGTTTCTGCTTGAGGTTTTCCGGTACGTCTCCACGGACGATACGCTGAGCCAGGCCTTCTGCAATGGCAGTTTTTCCGGTGCCAGGCTGGCCGATGAGTACTGGATTGTTTTTGGTACGACGACTCAGGATCTGAAGCACACGACGAATCTCCTCGTCACGTCCGATGACGGGATCGAGTTTGCCTTGCTGTGCCAGCTTACAGAGATTCTGAGCGTATTTGTCTAATGCCTTCTCTGCTTGCTGCTGTTGCTGTTGATTGTAATTGTTTGTAGCCATAGTCTATAATAGTTAAGTTTAGAAATTTGTTTATGACCATGGCTTGCAAAGACTATGCCAAATTACTTTTTGTCTGTCATTGCTGACAAAAGTTCCCGGTAAATAGGGCTCTGGTTCAGTAGACTGCGATTACCTACAATATATAAATGTTTACGTGCGCGTGTAATAGCTACATTGAGTTTGCGGTCAATCAGTTGACCATCTAGTTCAATAGGTGCTGAGAGCAGAGACAATTGTTCTGTAGTACTGATAGTCGTAGTATATATAATGATGTCTCGTTGAGAACCTTGGTATCGCTCTACGGTATCGATGTTGATCATTTCGAACTCATCACTCAGCAAATTTCGAATCATTGCAATCTGCTGACGATATGGAACGATGATGCCGAGCGTTTTCTCTGTCCATTCAATATTATGCTCCTGATAGATTTCGGCAATACGTCTGACGAGTCTTGCCACCATTTTTGCTTCTGATGGATTGCTTTTAGTTCCTAAAGGTTCACTTGGTACATCTACAAAAGCATAACGTGGCAGAAGGCTTTCCGTTTCGAGCTGATGTGTCAACCCTACGGGTGAAAGTAATCCACCGTAGAACATTCGATTGGAGAATTCGGCAATGTCAGGATGCATTCGTCCCTGTTTGTCAAGAAGTGTGATTCGCTCCGTCTTTCCTTCTTGCTGGAATTTCCTGTAAAGTTGTTCAAAGAGGGACTGAGCATCTTCCTGAAGCGTAACGGCAGGAAGCTGTTTCGGGTCACCGATAAGTATGGATTCATGACGAGCATGCTTCAATAGTTCGATGACCTGATGATCGAGTAATTGACTGGCTTCATCAACGATGATCGTGTCAAAATCTAGAAGGTCAAATAGGTGAGGCATGGACAGAAGACGAGCTGTTGTTCCTGTCCAGAAGCGTTGTTGTTCAATCTGTTGTCGTAATTGCGAGCGGTTCTCACAATTACTAATGATATTCTGCAATAGATGAGGCTTGAAAGCTGCGGGAGTGTCATTAATCGAGCCAAGACGGACATATGGACACTCGGCTCCAAGGGTCTCACAGATTTCATCGACTGCACGATGTGTAAAAGCTAGAAGCAGAACGCGTTGATTGCTTTCATGATAAAGCTGATGGACAATCTGACGCAATGTGACCGAAGTCTTTCCGGTACCAGGAGGTCCTACAATCAGACGGATATTTGATAGATTTGGTCCGCCTTTGAGTAAAGTTCCGTAGAGACTTCTACAAGCTTGAGAAACATTACTGTTAATCGTGTCATGTTCTACCGCAAAATGCTGATTTGTAGCTAACATAGCGTCGAAATGACAAAGACGTTCCGAATGTCTTAATGCGATACTTATTCTTTCGTCACTAATACATTCTACACTACCTCGTAAGATGATACCGTCCGAGGCTGAAGTCGCCTCAGATGTCATAGGATAAAGTATGACAGGATCACCGGTACGGAAGTCATGTTCCTGCGAGAGTGTTGTGTTTGTGGTTTCTTGTAGTGAAAGTGTGAGAGTTTCGATCTCGTCCTGATCATTCGTACCAAGATCAGTCAAAGGCAATCCGCGCAAGCTCACAGCTTCGGGTTGCACAGCTTTTAATTCTTCTTCTCGTAAGATGAATTGTAAGCGGGAGAAGAACCAATCCTTGAGCTCTGATGAAGCGTTTTCGATGGGTGCGACGAACTCCAATAACTGAGGTTTGTCATAGTTCAACCACAGCTTTGAGAACTCGTTAGGATACATCGATTCTATCGCTTTGCGTGTGAAGTATTTCTGACCTTTCCCGGATGCTATTTCATGTAGAATAGAAAGTATTTCATCGTGTATGGAAAGCGCTGATTTGCTGAGCTCTTCTGGAAAAATCTGATGCTCAAGCAAAGGGTAGGTATTGTATTGTAAAAAGGACTTGATTTTGTCTTTGCTGATACCTATGCAACGATGTAGAATTTCGGCATAAAGCATGGTCTGGACACGGTGTGCAATTTTGGCATGTCCCTGCCATTCGTTCATCTTTCCAGACTTTAATTCTACGATACATGCTTCCCCGTTTTCGGATAAATCCAATAGGTCCATACGTCCGCTCAATCCGAGATCCTTACAGACGAATGATGGTTCCAGCCAGGCTTTACTGGCATCGATCTTCAGTTTCGGAAATTCATCAACTACTACTTTGCAGACATGGTCGTACTGGTCTTTGACCGTGTTGAAATAAACGCGTTTCAATTGTTCTTCATCCACGTCAAGATAGAGCAATGCATCATCGTGCCAAGAATCTTGTAGTATTTTTTTCAATGCTTCATCTTTCGCTTCAGTCGATAGATTCTGTGATTTGTCAGCTTTTGCTGACACAACAGAATCAAACATATTATTGACCGTATTTCCGAGCAGATTATAGGCCGATGGCACGACTGGCTGCAGAAGTCGATAGACATAATGCAGCGGGTGAGGGCCATATTCCTTAAAACAGAAAGAAAGCGCGGAAATATCGATGAGCGGTTGCATAAATGGGGTTAACGGACGAAAAAATCGGCACAAAGATAAGTATTGAACCCCAAAAACACAAGTTTTTGACCTCATTTTTTGTGTTTTAACGTTTTTTTCTTCTTTTATCGAAGAGAATAATGTATCTTTGCGCGCAGATAAAGTCATGACAGAAGAACTTCAAGAACAACACCCAGTGGTAAAGAAAACTGGACCAAGTAAGGCGCGTATCATTATACGCGTCCTCCTCGTCATGTTCCTCTTGTTGCTGGCTTTACCATTCACTTTATACATTCCTTTTGTCCAGGATTTCGTCTCTCAGCGTGTCGTTTCGTGGTTGAATTCCACCAGCGATGATCTCGAGTATCAAGTAGGACAGGTTCGACTTGGTTTCCCGTTGCGGCTTAATGTCAATGATGTTGCGGTGTTGAAAAGAAAGGATGGTACTCCACTGGTCAGTGTAGGAAGTTTACGTACAGGCCTTGACGATATCCCTTGGCATCAGCCGTATTTCATTGTAAACAATCTTGAGATCAGGGATGTGGTAATCGGGATGGACTCTTTGACAGAATCATTCGGTATTGTCGGAGATGTGGAGCAGCTCGATGTGAAACGTATTGAAGTTGATCCGATGAATTCACAACTACGTGTCGATCGCATTCATCTTCATGAACCGATACTTAACATCTTCCTCGTTCCATCGGTTGAGAAAGAAGAAGAGGAAGGTTTTGATTGGTTCATTTCCGTGAACCAGCTCGATGTGCATGACGGACAAGTGAAACTGAACATGAGTGACATGTGTCTGAGTGCAGCAATGCAAAGTGTTCCAGCCTCTTCATATTTTGACTACCAGCACCTCGCTTTTGAGGATGTATTACTCTCGGGCCATGATATCATCTACGATAATAAACTCATCCGAGCCAATCTCGATGATCTGAATGCTGTAGAGACAAACTCTAGTCTTGAGATCACACATCTTGCAGCTGGTTTTGAAAAAGTAGAGAATGATATCCGAGTCTCTGCTCTGGATCTTCACTTGGCTAATGGCGCCTTACTGCAGGGTGATTTGCAGACCAACCCTGCGTTACTTGATTCATTGCATCTCGGTTATCTCAATACTTCGTTGCTTTGTCGGCTTGACTCTGCTAATCTGATACGTCTCGCTACTCGATATCTGCCATCTTTGCCAACTTATTGGGAGGGAGAGATGCTTACTTTGGGTGTACAAGGCCGACTGACCGGAGATAGTTTGGATTTACGAAATCTGGATCTTGTAATCGACCAGCATGTGGATCTGAAGGCAGAGGCTTTTGGTCTGAATCCTTTCGATAATGAAAACCGCTCTGTCGCGGCGACACTCAAGTCAGAGTTTACTCATGCTGACTATTTGCTCTCAACTTTCATCGATGCTCCACAAAGACGTGATTATCGATTGCCTGACTCTTTGTCTATAGATCTGGAGGCGACTCAGCGTCAGCAACAGTTCTCTGCTCGTATGGATCTGCGTCAGCAGGGACGTGACGTTTTGGGAGCCGAGGCTTCTTATGTTCCTGCTCAGGAGCGCTATCATGTGGTTGCTAATACCCAGCATATGAATGTGAGTCAGTTCGTCCCAAGTTTTCTGGCAAATGGTTTGTCTGCCCGCCTTACAGCAGATGGTAGTCATTTCCGATTCCCAAGTAAATGGACGAAGGTCGAGGCTGAACTACAGCTCGATTCGATCTGCTATACCCAGCCGAATGGCCAGCATGACGATATTACAGACATTCGCGTACAAGCATCGCTCAACGGAGGAAACTATGTGGCTCAGGTGCATTCTGATTTCCCGGCTCTGCAAGTTGATTCTCATTTAGAGGGTATCTATCTCAAGGACACTCTGTCTGTACTTGGTTATATCAACATACCTCGTGCCGATCTGGCTAATCTCCCGGCCGGCTTTGCACAGAAGGACTTCGGTGTGGCTGGCTTCCGTAGCATGCTGAGTGGTCATTACAATTGGGGCGACGAGGCTCAGGGTGCCATTCGCATAGACTCCCTGAAATATGACGATGGTCAGAAAGTACAGTATTTTGATAGTATCTTGATGACTCTTGAGTCAGAACCGGGTATGCTTTATGCAGATGTTTCGGGAGGTGATGCGACACTTTGCTTTAATACGGAAAAGACAATCCGTGAACTGCCAAGTATCCTGACCGTAATGGGAGAGGAGATAGGTCGTCAGCTTAATGATCTGCAATTTGACTTCAACGCCATTCAGAAGACTCTTCCTCAAGGTCAGCTCGATTTCCATATGGCACAGCAGAATCCGTTCTATCCGGCAATTAACTATATGGGTTATGAATTCCGCAGCATCGATATGTCGGCATATAATCTTTTCGATTTGAACCTGGATGCGGCTATTATCGGACTTCGTAACGAGGACCGAACCATAGACTTTGACTCGATTATTACAGAGATCCGTCCTTGCAAATATCTTTCGAAGATCGATTCTGTAGGAGAACAATATGGTTATCGTCTTTCTGGTCATGCTTTGCATATTGACCCTAAGGCCCGGGATACTTACGATATTCATGCCAGTGGACTCCTGATGCCAGATAGTCTCTCTGTCGACGTGAAATATGTCGATGGCAACTATGTGACCCGTTATGATGCAGCCGCATCGTTGGCCATCGGAAATGACACTGCTACGCTACGCCTGGAGAAAGACCCGATCCTATTTGCACAGCAGTTCAAGGTCAATAAAGACAACTTCGTCAGCCTGATGCAGTATCGTAATGCCAAGGAACATCAGCGTACCAATAGTTCTGCGAAGGTGCTGATGACTGGACCTAAGGGAATGTCCCTCGATGTCTATACTCGTAAAGCGAAGGACCGTGAGATCGGAAATCAGATGCTTGTCAGAATGCAAAATCTCGATCTGAATAACATCTCGAATGCTATCAAGTGGGATGGCAGTATCGGAGGTAAGTTCAATCTGACGGCTCTTGCAGATCTGTATCCAGATAGCCTTGGCGGGCAGATTCGTGCAGGTATCAAGACTTTCCATTTGGGTGAGTACAAGGCTGATACCCTGGCTTACGATGGACTCATTCAGATGGCTCATTCTCGTCGTGATATGTCGGGTTTGCTTACGATCGATGATATCATTAAGATGCAACTGACAGCGGCCCTGGCTGACACGGTCAACCTCCAGGCCACAGTCACTGAACTACCATTGCCTCTTGTCAATCTTTTCATGCCGGCCAATATCAGCCTTGCAGGTACCACTTCTGGCCAGCTCTCTTTGTGTGGCAAGGATTTTGAAACTGCTCGCATGAATGCTCATCTCACGATGCATGATGCTAATGTGGGTATCAGTGATCTGGATGCTAAACTTCGATTGCCAGAAGATACTCTTTATGTGCGAAACAACAGACTCACCCTACGTGATTATAATATCCGTGCGGCTAACCAGAATCCATTCTCAGTACGTGGTACGGTTGATATGACGAAATCCCTCACTGATCCGCAGATTGATATACGTGTCGCTGGCGAGAAAGTACAGATGATCAATAACAATCGCCTCCGTCTGAAGGATCAGTATATCTATGGTCAGTTGCCACTTACCACCGATATCCGAATTAGGGGAAAGGCGTCGAAACTCAATGTCGATGGTAAGCTGCAGGTTCTCTCAGGAACTAATCTGAACTATTATTTGCAGGATGACCCATTGCAGTCTACCAGCAAGGTTGATCAGCTCGTGGAGTTTGTCAGCTTCCGTCAGATGGATCGTGAACTAGCTCATGCTGATATCCGTCCATTGGTGGCCGATGCGGATGAAGGTCTGAACATAGAGTTGAAGATTGACATCGATAAAGATGTTCGCGTCAATGCATATCTGCCTGGCACTGATAACAACCGTGTCACCATCGTGGGTGGTGGACCACTGCTCATGCAGTGTGCCGCCGATGGTATGATTACGATGAGTGGTGTCTATGACGTAACTAATGGTACGGTAGATTATAAGCTTCCAGTCCTTCCGATGACCAAGAAGTTCAACATCCTCAACAGTAGTATGGTGAGCTGGAATGGTACGGCTGCCGGTGCTCCGGTTATTGACATCCAAGCAAGTGAGAATGTTCGTGCAACTGTCGATGATGCGCAGGGTTCACGCCTTGTAAACTTTGTCGTTACGATCAATATTACCGGCACACTTGAGGCTCTCGATATGTCATTCACCTGTTCTGCACCTGAAGACGGTTCTATCAATTCAGAGATCGAGACCATGACCGAAGAGGAGAGAAGTAAGGCTGCATTGATGTTGCTTGTCGCACAGACTTATCTGGGTCCTGGTAGTAGCAATGATGTAGGTCTGGGTACGGCTAATGCCGCGCTTAATTCGGTGCTTAACCGCCAGATGGATCAGATCATTGGATCGAAGTTGAAGAATACTGATGTGGACCTTGGTATTGATACTTACAGCAGTGAGACAGGCGGTGCTCGTACCGACTATTCGATCAAGGTGTCACAGCGATTCTTTAACGATCGATTCCGTGCTACGATAGGTGGTCGTGTTTCCAGCGGTGGTGATCCGTCTATGGGCAATGGTGCTCGTTTGGGAGATATGTCACTTGAATGGCTCATTAAGAAGGATGGAACCCACTATCTAAAGCTCTATCGACGCTATAATTATGAGTCGGTCTTCGAAGGTGAAATCCTTGAGTCGGGCATCGGTTATACACAGGAGCGTACCGCATACAGGTTCAAACATCTGCTGATCCCTACCAGCAAGTCACGCCAGGCTCGTATCATGGATAGTATCCGCAAGATGCAGTTGGCAGAAGAATCTGCAGAAGAAACCCTAAAAACTGACGAATGAAAAGACTGAGAGATATACTACCCGTTTCCCTTCTTTTGTGTTGCACACTTTCGTGCAGCACAACGTCTCATATACCTTCCGATGAGGTGCTTTATACGGGTGTTGAGCGTATCGACCGTCATACGTCTGACACAGTCGATCCGGCTATAGATGAAGCTATGCGGCTGACGCTTGAGGTAGCACCTACCAATTCTTTCTTTGGTTCGGCATATCATCAGTCTCCTTTGCCTATTGGCCTGTGGGCGTACAATGCCCTTTATCCAAAACAGGAAAAAGGCTTCCGTCATTGGTTGTGGAATTTCCTGAAGTCTGAGCCGAAATACATCAGTGCCGTCAATCCTCGTCTGCGTGCTCAGGCTGTTGAGGCAGTCCTCAAGGATGAAGGTTATTTCGATGCTATTGTGTCATATGATACTATATATAATAAGGAGGACAGTATGCAGGCCCGTTTGGCTTACGATGTGACTTATAATAAGCATTCCAAGCTCGGGTCGATCACTTATCGTCAGTCTCCATCTCCCTTGGTCGATAGCCTGTTGCAGCATACCAAGGCTCAGAGCTTGTTACAGCCGGGCCTTCGCTTCTCAGCATCACGCCTTGAGGAGGAGAAGAATCGTATCGCATCAGTGATGCAAGACTCCGGTTATTTCTTTTTCTCGCCCGATTATGTGAAGTATCTTGGCGACAGCACTTTTGCCCCTAATACAGTGTCTCTTCGTATTGTTCCTGATGTGAACAGCGACATCAAGGCGCTCCGTCCATGTGTGATCGATTCGGTCTTCTATCATCTTGATTTCGGGTATGGCATGAAGCTGCAGAACTTTGATAGTCTTGACTTTATGTCGGTCGGTTACAATGGCCAACAGACCGTTAAGAGTAAGTATCTCTACCGAGCTATCAGTTTCCCGAAGGGAGCTCTGTATAATCCTTCTTATGCCAGCCAGGTGAAACAGAACCTGAGCCGTCTCAATGCTTTCCAGTATACCACTACTGAATACCAGGTGCTCAATCCAGAGCGCTACCTCGAATCCATGTCCCTTGATCCTGCACGTGATACTCTGCATTTGATGCTCAAAGTGCACGCTGTCAACAATATGCCTTGGAGTGGCGGTACTGAGATCGGTCTTGTACATAAGGATAATGAGCAGATGGGTCCGGGATTTACGCTCAACGCTCAGCGACGTAACCTTTTTGGTGGAGGCGAGGTCTTCTCGGGTGAACTCACAGGTAGTTATGAATGGTTTATAGGCAATCGAGGAAATCAAGGAAGCATGCCCAATAGTTTTGAACTTGGAACCAAGCTTTCTTATACCATTCCACGTCTGCCATTCCAGTCGCTCTGGCATGCCAATCTTGCCAACCCAGTTTCTTCGCGATATAGCCTTTCTGCTGACTGGCTCCGTCGTGGTGGTTTCTTTGAGATGGTCAAGACTTCTGCATCGATGGACTATTCGTTTACAAAGGGCAAGAATCATAGTTTTACCTTTACTCCTTTCCGTCTGACCTATATGCAGAAGGTTAAGACAACTGAACGTTTCGTCTCGATCGTTGACATGAGTATTGCCCTTGAGAATTCCCTGGCAGATCAGTTCATCCC
>JAZUIL010000210.1:0-4357 GCA_045642245.1 Bacteroidales bacterium | reverse complement strand
GCATACCAGCGATGTGCTGGATTGCACCACTGACACCGCAGCAGATGATGAGCTTAGGACGAACGGTGATACCGGTCTGACCAATCTGACGGTCGTGATCGGCAAAGCCGGCGTCGACAGCAGCACGTGAGGCACCAACCTCAGCGTGGTGCTCCTTGGCAAGCTCGAAGGGCATATCGAAGTTCTCGCGCGAACCAACGCCGAAACCGCCGTCGATTACGATTGGAGAACCCTTCAAGTTGTGCTTAGCAGCCTCGACATGACGGTCGATGACCTTCACTACATACTCGCACTCAGGCACATACTTGGCCACGTCGTGACGGATCACCTCGCCCTTGTAGTTCTCGTCGAGAACCTCGCGCTTCATCACACCCTCACGGACGGTAGCCATCTGTGGGCGATGCTCTGGGTTAACGATGGTAGCAACGATGTTACCACCGAATGCAGGACGAATCTGCATCAACTTGTTATCGAAGTGCTTGATGATAGGCTTCTTGTCAGCGTCGAAACCACAGTTCATGTCGAACTCATCGATCTCGAGCTCAGTACAGTCAGCGGTCAAACCACTGAAGAGAGCAGAAGAAACACGAGGACCGAGGTCACGGCCGATAACGGTAGCACCCATGAGGCAGATCTGTGGATCCTCCTCCTTGAAGAGGTTCACGAGCACTGCGGTGTGAGGATTAGAAGTGTAAGGGAAGAGACCTGGAGCATCGAATACATGCACCTTGTCAACGCCATACTTCATCACCTGGTTCTCAACGCCATCAAGGCCAGCACCAGCGATGATACACTCCAACTGTACGCCAAGAGTATTGGCGAGCTTGCGGCCCTTGGTAAGGAGCTCGAGGCTCACGTCCTTAACGGTTGTACCCTCGATTTCGCAATATACAAATACTGAATTCATATAATAGACCCTCCCCCGGCCCCTCCACAAGGGAGGGGAGTAGTTACCTACTGTACGGGGATTTTGTTGGGCAGTTTTATGGATTATTATTAATTCGGATAGTGACTACTCCCCTCCCTTGTGGAGGGGTCGGGGGAGGGTCTTTATCCGATAATCTTATCATTAAGGAGTTCAACCATCAAAGTCTCGATCTCAGCATCGCTGCCAGTCATAGAGCGGCTTTCCTTAGCCTTGAAGACGATGTTCTTAACAGTCTTCACGTTGGTTGGAGAACCAGCCTTACCTACCTGCTTGAGGTCAGCGTCGATGTCAGCAGCACCCCACTGGGTGATGTTGAGGTATGGCTTAGCAGCAACGAGAGCTGCCATTGCCTCAGCCTGCTCAGCTGGACGCTCTGCAGGAGCAGTAGCGTTCTTATACTTCATGACGCGCTTTGCGTTACGTGGACGGCAAGGAGCGGCTGAACCGTTAACAGTTACAACGAGTGGAAGTGGAGCCTCAACGGTCTCAACGCCACCGTCGATGTGACGCTTGATGGTAACCTTGCGGCACTCCTCACAGAGAGAAACGATCTCCTCCGCGTAAGTAACCTGGGTAAGACCGAGCTTCTCAGCGATCTGAGGACCTACCTGAGCGGTATCGCCATCGATAGCCTGACGGCCACCGAGGATGATGTCATAGTTACCAATCTTACGGATAGCCTGGCTAAGAGTGTAAGAGGTTGCGAGGGTATCAGCGCCACCGAGGCAACGGTCAGTTACTACATAACCATAGTCAGCGCCACGATAAAGTGACTCACGGATTACCTCTGCAGACTTAGGAAGACCCATGGTAACCACAGAAATGGTAGAGCCAGGGAACTGCTCCTTGAGACGGAGAGCCTGCTCAAGTGCATTGAGGTCCTCTGGGTTGAAGACTGCAGGAAGAGCAGCACGGTTTACGGTGCCTTCTGGAGTCATTGCATCAGGACCCACATTGCGGGTGTCAGGTACCTGCTTGGCAAGTACGATGATGTTTAATGCCATAATTTTAAAATGTGTATATATTGTTTTTGTTTTGTTCTCACTATTTATGCCCCGAAAAGGACATAGTTTCACGCTGCAAAGTTACTCAAAAAAATATACATAGCAAAACAATTCACACGGAAATCAGTAACTTACAAGTACAAAAATAGATAAAACCGACAAAATGGCATACGTAAATCGCACAAAGAGAATAAATGTGTGCACCATTTTTTACAACTTGCACTCCAAAAAGATAGAAAATACATTTCTTAATCTATAAAAGCGCCATACGATTTCATTTGGTACCTTCCTTGATCAATGAAGGTACTTTACGATTTCAAAATGTACCTTCCGAGGTCAAGGAAGGTATCAAATGATTTCGTAAAGTTCCTTTCACGATCAAAAATCGGACATCACGATTTCGTTTGTACCTATTTTATCTCAAGAATAAGTACACATGAATTCGTATGGCGCTATTTTATTGTAATAACGGCATTAACGAAAACCTCAGCCGGTTTATCAGCAAAATACTGACGAACCGGCTGAGGTATCAATTTGTATCTCCTAAAAAAGAATGATTACTTAAGAGTCAAAGTAACAACGCTGTGTGCTGGGATGGTAACGGTGAGCTTGCCGTCTTTGCCTACCTTTGCACCGTTGAATGCAGTAGTCTTGACATCCTGTGGATGAGAGAAGTCATTATAAGCGTGAACATCCTTAGCGGTGATGATCTCGCCCTCAGCTCCCTTCACCTTCATGCCGTCGACATTTACGCTGATTACATGCTGATTGTTGACATCCATGTTGGTGAGTGATACGTGGATAACGCCATTCTGATCCTTAGAAGCGGTATAGCTGACCGTTGGGACCTGCTCCTTAGCGTTGACACTGATGTAGTTACAGGTCAAGTCACCAGGGATGTGGGTAGCCTCCTTGTGCACGTTGTACATCTTGAAGACATGATAGGTAGGAGTCAGGACACATGGATCGAGAGGATTCTTCTCGTTGGTAAGGATCATTGACTGAAGTACGTTGACGATCTGTGCGATGTTAGCCATCTTGACACGGTCAGTATACTTATGGAAAATGTTGAGCGAAGAAGCTGCTACGACAGCGTCACGCATGGTCGACTGCTGATAGAGCCAACCAGGGTTGGTGCCTGGCTCAACATTGAACCATGTACCCCACTCATCGAACATGATAGCCACCTTCTTCTCTGGATCATAACGATCCATCACTGCAGCATGAGCCTGGATGATATCCTCGAGCTCAAGAGACTTAGATACGATCTCGTAGTAATCCTGATCGGTGAAGTTCAAAGCAGAACCCTTCTTGCCCATAGGAATACCAGTGATAGGATCGTCCTCTGAACCCCAGTCACGAACAGCGTAGAAGTGCACTGAGATACCGTCCATGTTGTTTCGGCACTCACGCATAGCTACGTCCATCCAGTGAGTATCGCCACCGTTAGCACCCGAAGCGATACGGAAAAGACGAGCGTCACCATAGTTACGAGCATAAGTATTGTAGCGCTTGTAGAGGTTGACATAATACTCGATGGTCATATTACCACCGCAACCCCAGCTTTCGTTACCTACGCCGAAGTACTTCACCTTCCAAGCTTTGTCACGACCGTTCTTACGACGGAGCTCTGCCATGGTAGAGTTAGTATCAGAGTTCATATATTCCACCCACTTAGCCATCTCCTCTACAGAGCCAGAGCCAACATTACCAGAGATATATGGTTCGCAACCAAGGAGCTCACAGAGGTTCAAGAACTCATGTGTGCCGAAGGAGTTATCCTCAACGGTACCACCCCAATTGGTGTTGACCATGCGAGGACGATTCTCCTGAGGACCAATGCCATCCATCCAGTGATACTCATCAGCGAAACAACCGCCTGGCCAGCGCATAACAGGTACTTCGAGCTCCTTGAGAGCCTCAAATACGTCCTTGCGATAACCTTCGATATTAGGGATATTGCTGTCCTTGCCAACCCAGAGACCTCCATAGATACAGCGGCCGAGATGCTCGGCAAACTGACCATAGATCTCCTTTGGAATAACATTATCAGCTTGAGAAGGATGCAATGTAAGCTGCACATCCTGAGCAAAAGCAGCCATTGGCAATGCTGCGCCAAGAGCCAAGGTACTTAAGAGTTTTTTCATACAGATTATGAGGTTTGATTTAATAATGAATATGTGGTGTTAGATATAAAATGTACTATATCCGCACATTTCTGGTGCAAATATAGTACATTTTTTCTAATTTTACAAACTGTGGGGGATAAATCTTCTAAAAAGTCGGATTATTGAGGGTTCTCTTCCCCATTTTCTTCTGTTTCAGAATCTTCAGACACAGCTGTTTGATTCATCTTCTCCAATTGCATTGCCTTCCACTGGAGCGGAGGATAACCATACTGCTCCTTGAATGCAGAAGAGAAATT
>JAZUIL010000209.1:0-6253 GCA_045642245.1 Bacteroidales bacterium | reverse complement strand
ATGCTTTATAAGATTGCTCATTTATTACGAGACCATTGTGAGTGGATTTGGGATTTAGCTGAGACTGTTAACTCATTCGCTTTTAGTGTCAGATATTCATCAGGATTGAAGCGTGTACCATTGGCTCTGGAGAAGAATAGCACAGAGCGAGTTTCTCTGCGTGAGGCTAAGGTGGAGGATGCTGAGGCAATGGAAAAGTTCTTCGCTCGTCAGCCGGAAGGGGATTTTGAATTCTTCAGACCTCATGCTTTTGATGCTGATTCGCTGAGAGTGCTGCTGAAAAGGACTTCGTTTATGATGTTCGTGGCTGAAGTTTCGATTGATGACGCTTTAGAAAAATCGCAGAAGGAGATTGTGGGATATTTCTTCCTCCGCTCTTTTGTCCATGGTCAGAGCTATCTTGGTAAGATGGTGGATCATGAGCATCAGGGTCAGGGAATCGGTAAGTTGATGTGTAAGGCTGCTATGGATGTGGCGCTGACACTGGGTATCAGGATGTTCGAATCGATTAATAAGAATAATATGGCATCGATGAGATCGACAGGAGCTGTTCTAAAGCAGGTGGTGTTGGAAGAGCTGGATCATGGAGATCTGCTGATTGAGGATCTTCCGTTGGAAAATTCATAATTCACAATTCATAATTTATAATTGATGGCGAAGTGGATATTTGATAGAGTGGTGGCATTGATAGGATTATTGTTCCTTTGGCCAGTATTGATTATTGTAGCTATATTAATAAAGGTGAAGATGCCGGGAGGACCTGCTATCTTTAAGCAGAAGAGAGTGGGACTGAATGGTGATCTTTTTACGATGTATAAGTTCCGTTCGATGACGGTGAGTCATGGCGGTAGTAGCGTGAGTATGGCAGGAGAGAATCGTATCACTCCACTTGGTGCCAAGCTTCGTAAATATAAGCTGGATGAATTACCTGAGCTATGGAATGTATTAATCGGGGATATGAGCTTCGTCGGTCCTCGTCCGGATGTGCCAGGTTATGCAGATAATCTCGTAGGTGAGGATCGATTAGTACTGAAGCTTCGCCCTGGAATTACGGGTCCTGCAACTTTGAAATATAGAAACGAGGAGGAAGAAATCGCGGATTTCGTTCATCGAGTGAGGAGTGAGAAATCCGGAGTGATGAATGAATACTCTGCTGTCGATTTCTCGTCGATGAGTGATGAGGAGATTGCTGTATGGTATAATGACAATGTGATTTATCCTGATAAGGTGAAGATTAATCTGGAATACTATCGTCATAACTCTTTGGTCGGGGATTTGAAATACATTCTCGAGACTGTCCTCGGTTAAATATTTGTTGAATACTATGAAGATTATTCGTTGTGCTACGATAGGTCTTTCTTTGAATATTTTCTGCAAAGGAATACTTCAGGATTTGAAGAAACAAGGCTATGAGGTCGTCGCTTTATCTTCTCAGGATGAAGACCTTCGCGAGTTGGCGGAGAGAGAGCAGGTACGTACGATAGGTGTCGAGATGGATCGACATATTAATCCTATTAAGGACCTTAAGTCGTTATGGCAGATATATAACGCTTTCAGAAAGGAAAAGCCGGATATGGTGCATTCCATGACTCCTAAGGCTGGATTGCTTTGTATGATTGCTGCATGGATGGCTCGTGTCCCGATTCGTATACACACATTTACAGGACTTGTTTGGCCAACGTCAACGGGATTACAGCGTAAAATCTTAATATTGACAGATAAAGTCACTTGCGCTTGTGCTACACATGTCGTTCCTGAGGGACAAGGAGTTCTCAATGACTTAGCCGCAAATATTACGTCTAAGCCGTTGAGGATTCTTGGATATGGAAATGTCAAAGGTGTAGATCTGTCGTTCTGGAAAAAAACGGAGGAATTACAAGCAAAGAGTGAAAGACTGAAGGTTGTAACTTCCAATGACGAGAAAGTATTCACCTTCTTATTCGTAGGACGTCTTGTGGGTGATAAAGGAATTAATGAACTTGTCAAAGCATTCGTTCAGTTACGAGAAAAGAGTGAGAAGATTGGATGTAAGTGCCGATTGTTACTCATAGGATGGATCGAAGATCATCTTGACCCGGTATCTCCGGAAACTCGACAGCTGATTGATACAATCCCTGAGATTGAGGCTTTAGGTCCTAAGCCTGTAACTGAATTATTAGAGTACTATTCTGCAGCAGATTGTTTTGTTTTCCCAAGTTATCGCGAAGGATTCCCGAATACCGTACTTGAGGCAGGTGCCATGGAATTAGCAAGTATTGTGACGGATATCAATGGTGGTAGGGAAATAATGAGACCTTCTTTGTCTCACTCAGAGGAGGAAGACCAGACTTCGTGCAACCTTGGGTTAAAAAACGGTGAGACAATGAGTATCCGTCAGAATGGTGTCTTAATTCCATCGAAGGATGCCGATGCACTTTATGATGCCATGCTCTGGATGTTGGAACATGACGAGGAGCGTAAGGCGATGGGAAAGCGAGCTAGAGAGATCGTGGCAGAGCGCTGGGAACAAGGTTTTGTTCGCGAGAAACTCTATGAATTTTATAGAGAAGTATTAGGGAATAAGGAGTGAGGATTTAGAATTTAGGAGGATAAATTAGAGTGAAATTAGGAGAGAGGAGGTTGAAATAGTGAGGAGTGAGGAGTGAGAAGTGAGGAATAACCTGCTTTTAATAGGCCAAACTTGATTTTTATTCGAAAAAATTTGCAGTTCCCGAAAATATTTGTTATTTTTGCGCACGGATAAATAGCTTTTTATGTTAAAGAAAACGATCATATTTCTGCTGTTGGCTTGGTTGCCTTGCGTGATGCTGTTCGCTCAGGATGAAGAGCGTCAGCGTAGTATGCGTAAGAACGACTGGTGGATGGGTGCATCGGTAGGTGTGACTCATAGCTTGGCAGAGAATGCTACGAGCGATGATTTCATTAAGAACTATCCGGGTGCAGAATTGCAGTTGGGTACGTTTGTCAATCGTTCGCTTGGTTTCCGTTTGAGTATGGGTCTGAATCCTCAGTTAGGTCGTCCTGGTAAGGCGCAGCGAGAGGGCGACCCTGAGACCTATGATACACATTACCGTTTCAATGTACTGACCGGGTTTGTGGATGTGATGGTCGACCTGACTACGCTTTTCACACCTCGCAGAAAGTATCGTCCTAGCTTTGATATGATGGCGTTTGCCGGTGGTGGTATGTTGGAAGCCTTCCATTTTGATCACGAGAAAGTAAAAGATTGGGAGTTTTATCCGGTAGATTGTTGGGATAAGTCTTGTTGGGCTGTTCATTTGGGTCTGCAGGCAACTTATCGTATCAAACCAAGTTGGGATTGGGTTCTCGAAGGTAGTTATACTTTGACTGATGACCGTTATGATGGTGTTGAGAGCCGTGTGGCTACTAGTGGTTTCGTGAAGTTACATACTGGTTTTGTATACCATTTCCATCAGCGTACTTGGAACCGCCCAGGTTATCGTCCTAACTCAAAGGTTATGTTGGTTACCGATCAGGATGATCCATGGGAACCAAGCTATACTGAAAAGGATCGTCAGCGTGTAGCTAAGGAGCGTGCTAAGCGTCTTGAGAAGGCTCAGAAGGATAATGCTAAGCGTCGTGCTGATAAGCAGAAGGTGCTGATCAAGAAGAATAAGGAGGCTAAGGCTACCATCAAGAAGATGAAGGAAAACAAGAATAAGAGAATCAAGGAGCAGCAGGAGGCTAGGCTGTATAATGAGATATAAGACCCACCCTTGCCCTCCCTCATAGGGAGGGAATTCTCATGTGAAAAAACAATAAATCCACCCAAGCGGGTGGATTTATTGTTTTATTAATGTGGATAATGAGAAAAAACACCCAAGCGAGTGTTTTTTCTCATTATTTGTTTTTAGCCCAATGAGCCCCCTCCCTTCGAGGGAGGGATGGTGTGGGTCTATAGCAATTCAATCTCGCTATGCTGCATCACACGCTCGCAGTAAACGCAGCGAAGAGACTTGTACTTCATGTCGAACACCTCCATCTTGGTTGGAATTGGCTGATGGTTGGTGACACACTTAGGATTGCTGCACTTCACAACACCGATAATCTGCTTAGGATACTGAACGTATTTCTTCTCTACGATCTGGTAATCCTTGATAATGTTGAGGGTGACGTTAGGTGCTACGACAGAGAGGCGACCGATTTCCTCATCAGAGATGAAGCGGTCGGCAATCTTGATGATACCTTTCTTGCCAAGGGTCTTTGACTCCAGGTTGGTGCCGATGGTAATGGCTCCTGGATGACTATAGAGATTAAGGATCTGTACAATCTTGAAAGTCACGTCGGCTGGTATATGGTCGATGACGGTGCCATTCTTGATGGCGCTGACTTCGAGTTCGGTTTTCTCGCTCATAATTCTTTAAGAGTAGTAAAAGAGTAGTAAAAAAGTAATAAACGGGGAGTGAAAGGGACGTTTGTAATGCTGGTCCGTTTTTATTTCACCTTAATATCCAGCATGCGGCAGATGATAGCCTGACGAGCATAGAGTCCATTCTGAGCCTGCTGGAAGTAATAAGCCTTATCGCTGTCGTCTACATCATAGGCAATCTCATTGACACGTGGCAGTGGATGGAGGACGCGAAGATTTGGACGTGCATTCTCAAGCATTGAGCGACGGAGGGTATAGACATTCTTGACCTGCTCGTATTCGCGGAGATCTGTGAAGCGCTCTTTCTGGATACGGGTCATATAAAGGATGTCGGTATTGTTGATTGCATTCTCGTCGAATACTTCACTCTCATCGTAGTAGAGGTTATGACGAACACAGAAATCGCGATAGCCGTGTGGCATGCGGAGCAAATCTGGAGCGATGAAATGGAAGCGAGGATTGAAGAATGAGAGGGCCTGAACCAAAGAATGGACGGTGCGGCCATAACGAAGATCACCTACCATAGAGATGTCAATGTTCTCAAGTGTTCCCTGTGTCTTCCAGATAGAATAGAGGTCAAGCATAGTCTGCGAAGGATGCTGGTTTGCACCATCACCTGCATTGATGATAGGTACATTGGTCACCTCGCTGGCATAACGAGCTGCTCCCTCTAAATAGTGGCGCATCACGATGACATCAGCGTAATTGCTGACCATCTTGATGGTGTCTTTCAACGTTTCGCCCTTGCTGGTAGAGGTGGCATTCGGATCACTGAATCCGATGACACGCGCACCCAGGCGATTGGCTGCAGTTTCGAAACTAAGGCGGGTACGTGTACTTGGCTCAAAGAAGAGAGTCGCTACAACCTTACCCTCCAGAAGTCGCTGGTTAGGATTCTGTTCAAAGCAAGCGGCATCTTCGAGGATTGAGAGGATGTCTTTCTTGCTGAGGTCAGAGACTGAGATAAATTTCTTATCCATATTGTTTAATTTAAGGGTATTTAAAGGTGAGAAAAAGGAGTAAAAGGTGAGTGAAAGGGACGATAGATTCTATTGCACAAAACTGATTGTGTGAATGAACTATTGTCCTAACATCTTCTTTAATCCTGGAGAATAGATTACATCGGTTTCGTCCGTGTCTGGCACTACAACGATGAAGTATGCCATCAGGGTAGAGTCGGCCTCTAGTACTCGTAAAGCACGTTCGCTACCCATTACCATAAAGGCGGTTGCATAGGCGTCGGCCGTCATACAGTTCGGAGCGATGACCGTACTACTGAGAATGTCCTGCTGCACAGGATAACCGGTCTTCGGATCGATGGTATGAGCATAACGCTGTCCATCTTTATAATAGAAATTGCGGTAATTGCCACTGGTAGCCACACCGCAGTCAGTGATATGCATGATGTCACGAAGCTCTGGCTGACCCATTTGCAGAGAATCATTGACGGGCTGATTGATACCTACACTCCAGATCTTGCCTTGTGAGTTGTGTCCACCGATAGCTAACTCGCCTCCGATTTCGATCATATAATCGTCAACGCCTTTCTCCTTCAAAAAATCTGCCACGATATCACACATATATCCTTTAGCAATGCTGGAAGCATCAAGGATGGTGCGAGGATCATTCTTATGCAGATGTCCTTCAACGTCGAGGCAGACACCCTGATAACCTACGAAAGGAAGGATACTATCGATCATCTGCTGATTGACATTGTCAGAATTCTTGAATCCGAATCCCCAAAGGTTTACGAGTGGAGCCACAGTGATATCGAAAGCTCCGTTGGTGCGATTGCTTACCTCGAGTGCTTTCTCAAATACTGTGCGGACATAATGATTAGCGATGACGTCAGGATCATTCTGG
>JAZUIL010000208.1:0-4646 GCA_045642245.1 Bacteroidales bacterium | reverse complement strand
GATGCGATTGTTCGCAATCAGCGAGCACTCTGATAAAATGAAAATTAAAAATGATTTCTTCTGAACAGCTAATCGAAATAGGATACATCACCAAGCTGCACGGCCTCAAAGGCGAGATGCAGGCTACCATCACCGACACCGTGTTCGATGATGTGAAGAAGTGTCCTTATCTCGTCTGCCAGCTCGATGGCATCTACGTTCCGTTCTTCCTTGTCAACTACCGTTTCCGTTCAGGCACGACGATCCTGCTCACGTTCGAAGACATTGACTCCCAGGAGAAAGCCCAGTCTTTCTGCGGACTCACGCTTTACTTCGACCGTCGCTGTTTCACCAAACAGGAAGCCAAGGACTATGATACCGCTGCAGAAGAAGAACTCGGCTTCATCGGCTATGAGATCTCTGATGTGGAACTAGGTTACATCGGTGAGATCACTGGCATCAACGACCAGACAGCTAACGTCCTCTTCCTCGTAGACTATAAAGGTGAGGAAATCATGATTCCTGCCGCCGATGACCTGGTAGAAGCCATAGATGATGACGCTCGCACGATTCTGATGCGCCTGCCACAAGGCCTCATCAATATGGATGAAGCAGAGACCGAAGATTAGGCTTTCTTAGCCCCTTTATTGTTGTAACCCCTTAATACATATAATATGAGAAAAACGAACACACTGAGCCTGCTTTTTGCTTCGCTCCTTCTTGCAGGATGTAGCAGCAATCAGAAAGAGTTGAAAGACATTGCATTGAAAGATGCTTTTGGGAATGATTTCCTTGTCGGTGTTGCTGTAGCACAGAACATCATCTCTGACAATGAGACAGAGTGTATCAACCTGATCTGCGAACAGTATAATGCTGTTTCTCCTGAGAGCGTTTTGAAACCAGAGTACATCCACCCTACCCCTGACACCTGGGACTTCTCACAGGGTGATGCATACTGCCAGTTTGCCGCAGATCACGGATTAAAGGCACTTGGTCATACCTTGATGTGGCACAACCAGACTCCTGACTTCTTCTGGATCAAGGAAGATGGTAGCGTGAAGAGTAAGGAAGAGATGCAGGCTACCCTCGAAGAGTATGTCGAGAAGACTGTTACCCACTTTGCTGGCAAGGTATATGCATGGGACGTAGTCAATGAGGTAGTCAACGAAGAAGGTGGCTATCGCAATGATAAAGGTTGGGAGAAATACTACGATGGCAACCTTGACGAACTGGTAAGCCTTGCTTTCAAGACTGCACAGCGTTGTGATCCGAATGCAGAGCTTTACTATAATGATTATAATATGTGGCGCCAGACCAAGGTCGACGGTGCTGTGCATATCGTCAAAATGCTGAAGGAACAAGGTATCCGCATCGATGGTGTAGGTATCCAGGCTCACTGGGGTCTAAACTATCCTGACACTAAGGACATCGAGACAACTATCGACCGCCTGTATGATCTCGGCGTAAAAGTGATGATCACCGAGCTTGACATCGACATGCTGCCATTCTCAAAGGAAGGTCAGATGACCGGCAAAGCTATGTACGATCCTGCATTGCAGCGTGAGGAGTTCATGCGCTGGCTCAATCCATACAAGGATGGCCTGACCCCAGACATGGAACAGCAGATTGCTGATCGCTACGAGCAGATCATGCGCGTCATCTACAACAAGCGCGACAAGATCTCACGCGTCACCTTCTGGGGTCTGCATGATGGTGTAAGCTGGAAGAACGATTACCCAATCCCTAATCGTACCAACTACCCTCTCCTCTTCGACCGCAACTTGGGTAAGAAGCAGGCGTTCTATCAGGTAGTCAACATTCCTGAGTAATACCTTCCGTGTCAGCAGACACGAAACAATGATAAAAAGTATCCGTCTCCGTTACAACAATCAGAAACGAAGACGGATATTTTATTGCTGAGTATTATACACTTAGTATTTACCAGCTTATGACGTATTTAAGCCATAGCCAATCGCTTCAAGATCTCTACAGCCACCTTCCAGATATCATCGCAGGTCTGCAGTTCTACGCGCTCTGACGTGCTGTGAGGTTCGATGATACGAGGTCCGATACTTGCCATCTGTATGCCAGGATATTTCTGCACGAAGTATCCTGCTTCGAGAACGAAATGCATTGCTACAGGCTTTGGTCGGAATCCTAAGACATCCTGGAACGTATCGCTCACCATCTGCAGGAATGGAGAATTCTGATCTTCCTGCCAGGCCGGAGCATTCATCACTTCTTCGACCTCAGCTCCACTCACCAGGAAGATTTCTCGGATCTTCTTTGCCAGGAGTTCCATGTCCTCAACACGGAAGCTACGCGAGTGAGTAGAGATCTCAAAAACATCCGTCAACTGGCGGACAGTACCTACATTATTACTTGTCATAGGCGTTCCCTGAATGTCAGGATGCCACTCCAGCGGACCTACAGGGATGGCGTTCAGATCTGCCAAGAGACATCGTGTAGACTCCTCATCGACCACATTACCGTGCCAAACAGCGGGTTCATAGAGTACCTCCACATCCGGATCAGAGACACCGAACTGCGCCTGCACAGCACAAGATCCCTGTATAAGGAGATCGATGAAATCCTGCTCGCTGCCAGCAGGTAATGCCACCATGGCCTCAGCACTACTTGGGATGCTGGCCGATGCCTGTCCACCTTCGAACTTCACCAGATAGAGTGCTATATGCTTATGCTGGATGCTGACCTGCAGCAGGTTGGCCAGCACCTTGATGGCATTAGCACGGTTCTTCACGATGTCTACGCCCGAATGACCACCTAAACCTCCGCGCACGCGTACCTTATATGCAATATAGTCTTTCGGCATCAGGATCTGAGCGTATGGCAGTCGAGCCTTCTGTATAAACGCTCCAGCTGCACCTACGGTAATCTCGTCATACGCCTCACTATCCAGGTTGAGCACATGACGGCCTCTGATAAAGTCCTCACTGAGATTTGCAGCGCCATCCATACCGTCCTCTTCGTTGGTCGTGGTTATCACCTCCAACGGGCCATGAATCAAGGTCTTATCTGCCAGGATGGCCAATGCCATCGAGAGGCCCATACCATTGTCTGCACCCAGGCTCGTATGGTCAGCTTTCATCCAAAGTGCTTTCGGATTAGAGCCATCAGTCGATGGTGCTTCATAGATCACCGGTCTGATCGGATTATTCTGTGCATCGAATGTATGTCCTTCCTCTGCCACACACACCATATCCATGTGGTTGAGGATCACGACAGGTGTTGCCTGCTCGTATCCTGGCGTCGCAGGTTTACGTATCACCACACAGTTATGTGCATCGCGAGTGTAGTCAAGACCTAAGTTCTCAGCATAGTCACAGAGGTACTGAGCCACTTTTTCTTCATGGTGCGAAGGACGTGGCACTCCGTTAAGTGCAGAGAATAGAGGGTAGAAAGGAAGTTGTTGCTGCATAGTTATGAAAAGTATTTTTTATTCTAGTTCTTAATAAGTGCTGCAAAGATAGTTTTTTTTCGTTGAGGATGCAAAAAATGAATCTAATTTTTGTTCAATGACGAATATTTCTGTATATTTGCCACGATAAAAACAAATAACATATGAAAACATCGACACTTAGTCTTATCACACTTACTATGCTGGCAAGCAGTTGTACCCCTAAAGCGCCTCAGTTAGGCTCAGATCCTATCGACGAGGTCATCGCAGCCATGACGCTGGAAGAGAAAGCTAATTTCGTTATCGGAACCGAACGTATGAAGGTGACTCCTCCTGATCGTGCTCCTGGCATGATCGTACGCGAGATGTTCAGCGATGCACTGAAGGAGAAGCTAGCTCAATGCAAAGACTCTGCCGAGGCATATGAGATGATGATTGCCACCTCGCTGGTCGAAGGTAAGGTAGCCGGTTCTGCCGGTCAGCATTATGCCATCCCACGCCTGGGTATCGAGCCTATTGTCTATGCTGACGGTCCTGCAGGCCTCCGTATCGATCCTACCCGTAAGGATGATGACGGTGAGTATTACTGTACCGCCTTCCCTGTAGGTGCCACACTGGCTGCTTCCTGGGATCAGGAACTCGTCAAGGAGGTGACCACTGCCATGGGCAATGAGGTGCTCGAATATGGTGCTGACGTGCTTCTCGCACCAGCCATCAACATTCACCGCAACCCTCTCTGTGGCCGCAACTTCGAGTATTACTCTGAGGACCCAGTCCTGGCAGGTAAGATCGCCTCAGCTTATATCGATGGCATTCAGAGCAACGGCGTAGGCGTCTCACTCAAGCACTTTGCCGTCAACAGTCAGGAGACCTGCCGCAACGGTGTAGATGCACGCCTCAGTGAGCGTGCTATGCGCGAGATCTACCTCAAAGGCTTCGAGATCACGGTCAAGGAATCCGACCCATGGACTGTGATGACTTCGTACAACAAAGTGAACGGCACCTACACCTCAGAAGAGAAAGACTTGGTCGAGACCGTCTTGCGCGAAGACTGGGGCTACAAAGGCGTAGTGATGACCGACTGGTATGGCGGCAAAGATGCGGTAGCGCAGATGCAAGCCGGCAATGACATGCTGCAGCCTGGCCGTCCGAGCCAATATCACGAAATCATCGACGGCGTCAACAACGGCACGCTCAACATAGCCGACCTTGACCGCAACGTAAAACGCATTCTCCAGTACATCGTCCG
>JAZUIL010000207.1:0-29215 GCA_045642245.1 Bacteroidales bacterium | reverse complement strand
TAAGTTCAAGTAAATAATACAGCGATAAGGAAAGCATTTCAAAAGAGGTGCTTTCTTTACGCGCGTTCATTATTTATATATTTTAGAAAAATTACTTACTTTTTTATTAATATTTTTTATGGGAAAGATTATTACCCTTGGCGAAATTATGCTTCGCCTTTCTCCTAACGGCAATGACCGTTTCGTTCAGACAGACATTTTCCGTATTATCCCTGGTGGAGGTGAGGCAAATGTAGCTATTAGCTGTGCTAACTATGGTCACGATGCATATCTCGTAACAAAGCTCCCAAAGCACGAGATTGGTCAGATTGCAGTTAACTCGTTGCGTCGTTATGGTGTTAAGACAGACTACATCACCCGTGGTGGCGATCGTGTAGGTCTTTATTATTGTGAGACAGGTGCTTCTATGCGTCCTTCGAAGGTTATCTATGATCGTGCAAACTCGGCTATCGCTGAGGCAAATCCTGAGGATTTTGATTTCGATGCAATCATGGAAGGTGCTGACTGGTTCCACTGGTCAGGTATCACCCCAGCTATCTCTGATAAGGCTGCAGAGCTCACCAAGCTTGCATGTGAGGCTGCTAAGCGCCATGGCGTGACCGTGTCTGTCGACCTGAACTTCCGCAAGAAGCTCTGGACCTCAGAGAAGGCTATCTCTATCATGCGTCCATTGATGCAGTACGTTGATGTCTGCATCGGTAACGAAGAGGATGCAGAACTCAGTCTCGGCTTCAAGCCAGATGCAGACGTAGAGGGAGGCGAGACCAATGCTGCTGGTTATGAAGGCATCTTCAAGCAGATGAAGGAGCAGTTCGGCTTCAAGTATGTAGTTTCTACACTTCGTGAGTCCTTCTCTGCTACTCACAATGGCTGGAAGGCTCTTATCTATGATGGCAAGGAGTTCTATCAGTCAAAGCGTTATGATATCAATCCAATCATCGACCGAGTAGGTGGTGGTGATTCTTTCTCTGGTGGTCTCATCCACGGACTCCTCACCAAGCCAACTCAGGGCGAAGCACTTGAGTTCGCTGTAGCAGCTTCTGCATTGAAGCATACTGTTAACGGAGATTTCAACCTTGTGAGTGAAGCTGAGGTTGAGGCTCTCGCAGGTGGTTCTGCAAACGGTAGAGTTCAGAGATAGGACCCACCCCATCCCTCCCTCAAAGGGAGGGTGTTTATAAGTTACTATTTGTTTAACATTAAATATTTTCCCACTACTGTAGTAGCATAACATACTTATTATCTCCCTCCCTATGAGGGAGGGCAGGGGTGGGTCTTCTATATGGCAAAGTTCGATAAATTCCAGGTGATGGCCAAGATCGCTGCCGCACCTATGGTTCCTGTTTTTTATAATAAGGACGTTGAGATCTGCAAGAATGTCATCAAGGCTTGTTACGAAGGTGGCGTTCGTGCATTTGAGTTCACTAATCGTGGCGATTTCGCTCATGAGGTTTTCGACGAGCTCTCAAAGTGGGTGAATAAGGAATGTCCTGAGTTGGCTCTCGGCATCGGTTCTGTAGTCGATGCTCCTACCGCAGCTCTTTATATGCAGCTCGGCGCTAACTTCGTAGTGGGTCCTCTCTTCAATCCAGATGTAGCTGTTGTCTGCAACCGTCGTTGTGTGACTTATTGCCCTGGTTGTCTTACCCCATCAGAGATCGGAAAGGCTCAGGAGGTTGGTTGTGATTTCACCAAGGTATTCCCTGGCGACGTAGTAGGTCCAAACCTCGTAAAGGGCTTGATGGCTCCAATGCCATGGTCAAAGATTATGGTGACTGGTGGCGTTGCACCTGAGGCAGAGAACCTGAAGAAATGGTTTGCAGCCGGCGTCTTCTGTGTAGGTATGGGATCAAAGCTCTTCCCTAAGGAGGTTATCGCAGCAGGTGACTGGACCTATGTGACCAACAAGTGCAAGGAGTGCTTCGAGGCTATCAACAACAAGTAATCTGAAACCACATATATAATAAAGGAGTAAGACATGGTAAACACAAAAGGCGTGATGAGCAACTGGCGATGGTATCTTTGTTCATTGCTATTCGTTGCTACCACTATTAATTATATGGACCGTCAGGTGCTTTCGATGACCTGGAAGGAGTTCATTGCACCAGAGTTCCATTGGACAGACGATGATTACGGCAACATCACTGCCGCTTTCTCGTTAATCTATGCTGTCGCATCCATCTGTGCAGGTAAGTTCATTGACTGGATGGGGACCAAGAAAGGTTATCTCTGGGCCATCGGCATTTGGAGCCTCGGTGCTTGTATGCATGCAGGTTGTGGATGGGCCACAGTGACTTTCGGACAGTTCGAAGGAATTACTTCGGTAGCCGAAATGGGCCGTGCTACTGGCGATGCCATCGTGGCTATCGCTACACTTTCGGTCTATTTGTTCATCTTCTGTCGTACCGTCCTCGCCATCGGTGAGGCAGGAAATTTCCCTGCTGCTATCAAGGTGACGGCTGAATATTTCCCTAAGAAGGACCGTGCTTTTGCTACCTCTATCTTCAACGCTGGTGCTTCTGTCGGTGCTTTGGCAGCACCTGTTACCATTCCATCGTTGGCAGCAGCTTACGGATGGGAGATGGCCTTCCTCATCATCGGCGGTTTAGGTTTCTTCTGGATGTTCTTCTGGGCATATATGTATGAGAAGCCTCAGGATAGTAAGCATGTCAATGAGGCAGAGTTAGAATACATCAATCAGGACAATGCAGAAGATGCCAAGCAGGAAACTGCTGTTACCGCTGAAGTAGCAGAGAAGACCATTCCACTCCTCAAGTGTCTTACTTTCAAACAGACATGGGCTTTCTTGGCAGGTAAGTTCTTTACCGACGGCGTTTGGTGGTTCTTCCTTTTCTGGGCTCCAGCTTACTTCCAGGATCAGTTCGGCTATAAGACTTCAGATCCTATCGGTCAGGCTTTGATCTTCACGCTCTATGCCATTGTGACTGTTGTTTCTATCGGTGGCGGTTATCTGCCAAAGTATTTCGTAGAGCAGAAGGGTATGCAGCCATATGCTGGTCGTATGCGAGCTATGTTGCTCTTCGCATTCTTCCCAGTCTTCGCACTCTTTGCGCAGTCGTTAGGAGCATATTCTGCATGGTGGCCAGCAGTAATCATCGGTCTGGCTGGTGCAGGTCATCAGGCTTGGTCGGCTAACCTCTATTCTACCATTGGCGATATGTTCCCAAAGAGTACGGTTGCTACCATCACCGGTATCGGTACTTTGGCTGGTGGCGCAGGTTCGGCCATCGTCAACAATGCAGCAGGTAAGCTCTTTACCTATTCTGCAGAACAGGGTTCCGCCTTCTCTTTCTTCGGTTTCGAAGGAAAGCCTGCTGGTTATATGATTGTCTTCTGCTTCTGTGCAGTGGCATATCTCGTGGCTTGGACGATCATGAAGACTTTGGTTCCAAAGTATAAGAAGATTGAAATCTAATCGAAGAGTCAATCTTTTATTAGAATTAGTGTTAAGTCTGATCTAGACTACTAAAACAAATATCAACACCTCCGATACAGAATCTTCTGTCGAGGGTGTTGATATTTGTTTTTATTTGGTTGCAGATTTCGGTGAAACTGTTTTGTGATCAGCAAGGTCTTATTTCTGCATCAGAACCTTTGCATTTGCTAGCGCTTCTTTCGTGATATTACTGCCACTCAGCATTCGAGCTACCTCTTGCAGACGTTCATCTGCTGAGAGTGGAGAGATGTGTGTCGTGGTAGTATCTTGGTCGTCGGATTTGTAGACCTTGAAGTGCTGATCGCCTTTGCCGGCCACCTGTGGCAGGTGTGTGATAGTGATGACCTGGAGATGAGAGGAAAGCTCCTTCATGACCTGACCCATGCGGTCGGCAATGTCGCCGCTGACGCCTGTATCGATCTCGTCGAAAATGATGGTCGGGAGGGTGCGGGCGGAGGCGACTAAAGATTTGATGCTGAGCATGAGGCGCGAGATCTCACCGCCAGAGGCCACTTCGCCGGCCGGCTTGAGGGGTTGGTTCTTATTTGCACTGAACATGAAAGCTATCTGATCTGCACCCGATGGTGAAAACTCGCCTTTGACGGTGGTGATCTCTGCGGCAAAGCGTACGTTTGGCATCCCGAGGTAGCTGACCTTCTCTACAAGCATCTGCTGCAGCGTGTCGGCCGCTTTCTGTCGTGTTGCTGTGAGCGCTGCAGCACATTTTGTGGCCTGTGCCGTGAGCTGTTTGTTCTGCACTTCGAGTTCTGCAATTTCTTCATCGCTTCCATCGATGTGTTGCATTTTCTCTAAGTATTGATCTCGAAGAGTGATCAGCTCTGAGACGCTCTGTACTCCATGTTTCTTGAAAAGAGAATACAGTTGCGACAGTCGTTCTTCGACTTGCTCGAAACGCTGTGGATCAAAGTTCACGTCTTCTGCTTTCCCTTCCACATCTTCAGCAATGTCCTTCAGATCAATGAAGTCTGACTCTAGACGTTCTGCAATCTCCGCGATCTCAGGATAGACACGAGTCAATTCCTGTGCTTTGTGACTTAGATTCTTGATAGTCTGCACAAGGCTTTCATCACCATCCAGGCCGTTAAAGATTTCGTAGAGTCCGCTCTTGATATCTTCTGCATGGCTGAGACGTTCTTGTTCAGCCTCAAGCTCCTCCTGCTCTTCTTCTTGGAGGTTGGCATCATCCAGTTGTGTAAACTGATATCTGATATAGTCAGCCTCTTGAGCATTCTTGGTAGCTTCTTCGCGCAGTGTCTTAATTCGACGGCGTAATGCCATCAGCTCATTATAGACAGTGCGATATTGTCCTAATTCGAATTGGTTTTTTGCAAGTGCGTCAATAACACTGAGTTGGAATGTATCCTGACCTAAAAGCAGATTCTGATGCTGCGAATGAATGTCAATCAATGACTGACCAAGTTCTTTGAGCATCTGTAGTTGAACAGGAATATCATTAACGAAAGCACGGCTTTTTCCAGTAGCGTATATCTCACGTCGAATGATGGTGCTGGTGGCATCATACTCCAGATCATTGTCGTGGAAATAGGCTTCCAGTCCATATTGGCTGATGTCGAAACTTGCCTCGATGACACATTTTGTCGCACCGGTTCTGACAGATTTTGCATCTGCTCTTTGTCCGAGAATAAGACCCAAAGCACCCATGATGATGGATTTACCAGCACCAGTCTCACCAGTAATGACAGTGAGGCCTTTGCCTGGGGTAAACTCCAGGTGCTCAATGAGTGCATAGTTTTCTATGGTTAAACTGAGAAGCATATATTTAGTGAGGAGTTAGGAATTGGGAGTATGAGAATCGTTAGGGTTGCGATGTCGGAAACTCCCAACGATAGGTCGGAAAGAGATCCTCAAGCAGGTCGGTCATGTTTTTCTGCTCCTGTCGAGAGACCTTACTATATATATTTTTAAGTTCATCCTGCTTTGCATTGACAAAAAGACTGAGCAATGGTGTCATCGGATCGGAGCTGCGGACTTCCTTGAGAGATGGCAAAGCATCCGTGATCTGCTTGCGTCCTTTGTCAACGGCTTGCGCCATGGCATCAAGACCTTGACGGTGATAGGTATACCATAGAGATCGGAATCCTTTTTGGCCTTGTTCCAAAAAAGCACTGATCAAAGCATGACGATTAGTCTTTGAGTCGAAAGCCTTCCATCCACGACCATCCGCGGTCTGCATCTGACTGACAATGTTCTCGCATTTTCGTAAATAAGGATCTCCTCCATTGGCAGCAAAAGACTCAAAATCAAGAGAAAGGATCAGATAACTGTAATAGGCAATGGTGGCAATGAGCTCGTTGTCCAGATTGAACTCATTATAGTTGAGGTTCTGCCCTTCTTGATAGGGGAGAGTTACTTCATCGTCTCTCCAGTTCAGCAGGATGGTCTGGTAGGAAGAATTGTAAACCGGACGACGTGCCTGCACTGTGATAGAGGCATGATAGATGTCCGTTGAAACTATTTCATTGATAGTAATAGCAAAAGAACATGGGATTCGTTCGTTGCGAGCAAATTGGGCTCCTGTCCACTGCTGTCCGTTGATGAATTCTTCCAGATCGGTACGTAAAGACTCAAAGCGATTGCGGAAAGACGCTTCTATCTGTTGAGTGTTGATGGTGACGGTAGCTGACAATTCTTGGGCGTGGAGCGAAGTGCCGTCCATGTGGAAAGAAAAGATACATGAGAATAGGGGCATCAGCAAAAGCCAAGCCCCTACAATCATTATATGTCTTTTAATGTCATTCATCACGATTATTTCGAAGTCAGCATGGAGAATCTGAGATTGGTCAGTACCGCTTTAGTCGAACGTGCAAACTCACCATTCATCATCCATGTGTAGTAAGATGGCTCTTTAGCCAGTACCTCGACGACAGGACATCCTTTATGCTTTCCGAAATTGAAGCATGGACGGTTCTTGTCGTCGTAAACGAATGAACCCATAGGATCGACATTGCGATTCATGCGAGTAAACTCTTGCAACCAGGCTACATCGTTCTCCAGATCTTCATATTTATCAAGTTGCGCTTGAAGCACCTCGTATGTCGCACGGATATCAGCGTCTGCAGAATGTGCATCCTCAAGGTTCTTACCGCAATAGAATTTATAAGCGGCAATCAGCGTGCGAGGCTCTTTTTTATAAAAGATATTCTGAACATCGACAAACTTGCAATTCGAGATATCAAAGTTCGAACCAGCACGGAGAAATTCCTCGATAAGCAGTGGGACGTCAAAGCGGTTTGAGTTGTAGCCGGCAATGTCGCAACCTCCGAATTCTTGCATCAATTTGCCTGAGAGCTGCTTGAAAGTAAGCTTATCAGCCACCATCTCATCCGTGATATGATGAATAGCTGCCGCCTCCTCTGGAATGTGCATCTCTGGATTGATGAGGTAGTTACCTGTGATCTCTTCTCCATTTGGCAACACTTTGATATAGGCGAGCTGTACGATGCGATCGTTCATCACGCTTGTACCCGTGGTCTCGAGATCAAAGAATATCAGGGGCTTCCTTAAGTTCAGTCTCATAATTGTTTAGAAGTCAGTCAGCATCATTGGCATGATGAGCATGAGAAGGTCCTCATTCTCATTGTTCTGTACTGGAGTTACAAGTCCTGCACGAGCTGCATCGCTGAGGAGCATATCGATCTCCTGTGCATTCATGACATTGAGGATTTCAATGAGGAAGTTTGCACGGAAGCCGATGCTGAGGTTAGGACCGGTGTAAGAACATGGGATGGTCTCTGTGCCAGAAGTTGAGAAGTCAACGTCCTGAGCCGAGATGGTCATGCTCTCTGGGTTGATGACGAACTTCACCTGGTTGGTAGCAGAGTTAGAGAATACAGCGATACGACGGAGAACGCTGAGGAAAGACTGACGGTCGAGGGTCAGACGGTTGGTGTTATTCTTTGGAATGACAGCCTCGTATCGTGGATAGCGGCCTTCGATCTGACGGCAGCTGAGTACGAAAGTACCAAGGTCAAAGCGTACGCTCTTGCTGTCAAAGCTGATGTCACACTTCTCGGTATCCTTGCTGATGATACCCTTGAGGAGAGTAGCAGGCTTCTTTGGAAGGATGAACGAACCTTCAAAGCTGGTGGTAACAGAATTGTTGATGAGGCGGACAAGCTTCTTTGAATCGCTGGCAACGAATACTACGCGATCAGTCTTGATGTCGAAGAATACACCGTTCATGACTGGACGGAGATCATCCTCCGCAGTCGCAAAGAGTGTACAGGTCACACCGTTGAGCAATCCCTGTGGGTTCATTTCGAACTGCTTAGCATCAGCCTCAAGCTCCTTGAGTACAGGATAAGCTGCAGCATCGCCACCGATGAAATTGTACTTGCCATTAGAATAGCTTACTACTACCTCGTAGTTGTTATTGTCAATCTCGATGCGGAGCTGCTGCTGTGGCATCTCCTTCAATGGGTCGATAATAGTCTTGGCAGGTACGACGAATTTGCCCTGACCTTCACCATTCTGGATGTCGATGGTGGTGATGAGGGTAGAGTCACCGTCACTGGCAGTTACGGTAAGTACATTCTCGCCAATTTCGAAAAGGAAATTCTCGAGAATTGGCAATGTGTTTTTGCTTGATAGTACGCGGCTAATGGCGTTGAGGCGGCTCATGAGGTCTGAGCTGAGTACTTCGAATTTCATACTTTATAGGACATTAAAAAACATATTCAAATAATTTCGGGCAAATATCGGTACTTCTCGCGAGAATACCAAATATTTGCCCGAAAAAATACTATTTTTGTTGATAACTCACACCTTATCAACAGCATTTCTGGCGAAAAGGCAGAGTTTCGTAAAGATCCGATTATCAGATGCGGCTCAAGATCTCCTTGAGGTAAGGATAGAAGCGGCCTACCGACTCGATATTGAGACGCTCGTCAGGAGAGTGAACACCCTGCATGGTAGGGCCGATGCTGACCATATCCATATAAGGATACTTGGTGAGGAAGAGGCCGGTCTCAAGACCTGCATGGATAGCTGTAATCTCTGGCTCGCTCTTGAATACATCGCGATAAGCCTGCTGACAGATCTTCATGATTGGAGACTCGATATTTGGCTTCCAGCCTGGGTAGCTGCTGCGGTGAACAACCTGAGCACCAGCCAACTTGAAGCAGGTCTCAACCTGAAGGCCTGCATCGAGCTTAGCACTCTCAATGCTTGAACGCTGACTTGTAGCAATTTGGATTTCGCCAGTCTCTTCGAACTGTTTTACGCTGGCGAGGTTGGTAGAAGTCTCAACGAGACCTGGCATTGAGCGGCTCATGCCGAGAACACCATGAGGGGTGCCCTCTACAGCCATAAGTACCTGATTAGCTACCTTCTCTTCGATAATCGTAGCAGGAGTGTCAACTGTTTCGATGGTCATCTTGAAGCCCTTTTCAATATCGCCAACTTCGCCTTCGATGGTAGCAACATACTGGTTCAAATCTGCTACAAGCTGGTCCTTCACAGGCATTGGGATACCAATCACAGCGTAAGCCTCACGAGCGATGGCGTTGCGGAGGTTGCCACCGTCGATCTTCGCGATCTTAACTTCAGGCTGGCTGAGGAGGAAGCGACAGAGTACCTTGTTTGCATTGGCATGACCGAGGTGGATGTCGCCACCAGAGTGACCGCCGAGGAGGCCGCTGACGCTGACCTTAGCATAATAGAGATTTTTTGGAGCCTCTACTGCCAGATACTTCCAGGTAGCGAGGGTATCAAGACCACCTGCACAACCGATGAAGATCTGATTCTCTTCCTCAGAGTCGAGGTTGATGAGAATCTTGCCGGTCATGAATCCTTCCTTAATATTATTAGCACCGGTCATGCCGGTCTCCTCGTCATAAGTGCAGAGTACTTCGAGTGGTCCATGCTCAAAGCTGTCGTCGGTCAAAGCAGCAAGGCCCATAGCTATGCCGATGCCATTATCTGCGCCGAGGGTAGTACCGTTAGCTGTTACCCAACCATCGACGATCATGGTCTCGATAGGATCTTTCTCGAAATCATGGGTGATATTAGAGTTCTTCTCGCATACCATATCGATGTGTCCCTGCATTACGATGGTCTCGCGATTCTCGCGGCCTGGAGTAGCAGGCTTGCGGAGCAAGAGGTTGCCAGTTTCGTCAACATGACACTCGATGTTGTTTTTCTTGGCGAAATCTACCAACCATGCACGGATCTGCTCTTCCTTTTTACTTGGACGAGGTACTTTAGTGATGGCGTCAAAGATCTCCCATACGATTTTTGGTTCAAGATTTTTGATTTCCATAGTTTTTTATTGATTATAGTAATAATAATTGTTAAATTATTTCAACTTATCTGCTAATTTCTTAAAATCGTTTAGCAAAGAGGCGCATCGATTGATAAAATTACTATCTTTGCACCGCAATTTGCGCGACGTGGGTAATAAGCCACATTGGCAGACAACGCTTTTGCGCTGCAAAGATAATAAAAATGTGGCAAACAATTCTCATTTCGATAGGAATTCTTGTAATATCTTTTGTTTTTTTAGCAATTAAGATATTATTTGTGAAAAATGGTTCCTTTCCTAAGACGCATGTCAGCCAATCCAAGGCTATGCGAGACCGCGGGATTCATTGTGTTCAGTCGCAGGACTTCGAGGAACGTCACCGTAAAGGCTTATACGACTGATAACAAAAGATACTATAATTAAGAAAAAATTAAAATCTAAATATGAAGAAAATCTTTACTTTAGCTTCTGCACTTCTCTTGTCAGGAGCAATTTTGGGAGGTCTTACCTCTTGTGCCAACAATCAGAATGGCCAGGCTGCTGGTCCTGTAGCTGGTGGTGATTCTTGCGGTCTGGCTATTGCTTATGTCAATGTCGATTCGCTTCTTACCAACTACGATTTCGCTAAGGATCTTAACGAGGCTTTGATTAAGAAGACCGAGGATGCTCGTGCAAGTTTCAACTCACAGGCTCAGTCTTTCGAGCGTGACTACAACGAGTTCCAGCGTAAGCTTCAGACCAATGCATTCCTCAACGAACAGCGTGCACAGAGCGAGGCTAACCGTCTTGAGAATAAGAAGAATCAGCTCGATCAGCTCAACGCAAAGCTTCAGCAGGAACTCGCTCAGGAGCAGCTCGATATGAATACTCGTCTTAACGACACCATTCAGAACTTCCTCAAGGAGTACAATGCAGTTAAGAAGTATCAGTTCATCTTCAGCAACACTCTCAACGATAACATCCTCATTGCACAGCCTCAGTATGATATCACAGGTGAGGTTCTCCAGATGCTTAACGATCGTTACGCTAAGACAAAGTAAAACGTTTTACATATATTATAATAGGAGCTAGCTTTTCAAAGCTAGCTCCTATTTTTTGGGGTCATAATTCTTTCCTTTCTGGATATTTATTTCTCAAGTAAAGGAAATACGGTTAGAAACACTTTATTCGACATAGAATTCCTGCTTCAATGCGGTTAACTGATCGATCTGGAATTCCACATTTATTTGAATAATCATAATACTGTCCTTGATAATTGAGTGTATAACGAACCTTGTAATCAGGATTCGGGACATATTCTAATCCGGCTAAGTAATTGTAGTGCTTACGGAACCCGTCGAGCTCTTTGACCGAACTACAACTTGCAGTTTGATACATTCCTTCTGCCCAAAGAATTAAATGTTTGCCAATTTTCAAATCAGTACGTGCAACTAACCCGTGGTATGATAAATCCGTTAGGTATGACTGATTGGAACGTAGATATTTGCGGGCCTCACTACTACAGAATCGCATGAAGTCTAAATCATCGTTTTCGTAGGCATAATCGAGGAAAACACGGCCCCATTTGCCATTGATACTTTGACCAAAGACCATAACTGTTGAGCCGTTGTCTTTTGCCAAGGAACGATATAGTACATTACACTTTGTTCGATATAAACCTTCTGAAAATTGTCCGCTCCAATGGGCTACATAAGTCATTGGAGACTTAGATTTGTATATCCCTTGTTTTTCAATACCGTCATATTCTGCATAGAGGTTGCCATTCAAGGCATTTGTTATTTGAGCAACGAATGTTTGGCTTTTGTTAGGTGTCCATGTTAATGCTATTCCGATCTTATTACCATCTGCATAATCATTAATATCAGAGGCTTGATAGACATAGATTGCGTTCTGGTCAAACTCGAAACCGCCAAAATACTGTCCCATTTTACCCACAGAGATCAGCCATTGTGGCGAAGGACGATAACCTATCATTGCATAATCTGTTGCCTTGGCAAGTCCGTCGTCTGTAGCGTTTGCTGCTTTGTTGAGGCGTTGACGTACACGATAATAAATCTTGTCTCCAATCTGTCCTTTCACTTCCAGACGAAGGTTCTTTGCTTGAAACCTGGTATTATACTCGTCATTATTATATGACTGTTCAGTATGGAGGTTGCCATTAAAGTTGACATAGACATTAAAGGACTTGAACTTCTGTTCGATGTTGGAAACACGCTCGGCTAAACTCATTGTTGTGTCGTCTGCTTCACCGAATCCAAGTTCTCCTTGAGCTTGAAGCGATAATGGCAGTATCAGTAACCCTAATAAAAGTGTTAAACGAAAAACTGGAGATTTCATACTTTGGAGTTTGTAAAATTAATATCTGGTGCAAAGATAATTATTCTTTTTTATATATTCAAACTATCAGACAACAATCTTGTTCTCAATGATCAATTTTGGACACAAGACTTAACTAATAGCTATTTTTATTTGCTATGAAACTATATGAAGAAGTCCTTTAAATAATAATAGGTGTCAGAAATCTGACACCTATTATATAATAAGACTATTAGGTCTGTCTTAAGTAAGCTATTAATTAGCCCTTGATAGCAGCTACGCCTGGGAGTACCTTGCCCTCGATAGCCTCGAGGAGAGCACCGCCACCAGTTGAGATGTAAGAAACCTTGTCGGTCAAACCGAACTTGGTGCAGCAAGCTACAGAGTCACCACCACCGATGAGTGAGAATGCACCATTAGCGGTAGCCTCAGCGATAGCGTCGCCGATAGCCTTTGAACCAGCGGTGAATTCGTCGCACTCGAATACGCCTGCAGGACCGTTCCAGAGGATGGTCTTAGCGTCCTTCAATGCAGCAGCGAAGTTCTTCTGAGCCTCAGGACCAGCGTCGAGACCCTCCATACCAGCAGGAATAGCGTTTGAAGGATAGATCTCAATCTTAGAACCCTCCTTAACAGTCATGGTGCCGAAGTCGAGGCCGTCGCAGCAAACTGCATCTGGAGCCATAACGAGCTCTACACCATTCTTCTTAGCGAGCTCCTCAACACCGAGAGCAACCTCGAGCTTGTCCATCTCAACGATAGAACCACCGATCTCGCCACCGTGAGCCTTAGCGAAAGTATAGGTCATACCACCGCAGAGGATGAGCTTGTCAACCTTGCCGAGGAGGTTCTCGATGATACCGATCTTAGAAGAAACCTTAGAACCACCCATTACAGCAACGAATGGACGCTTGATGTTAGAGAGAACTGCATCAACAGCAGCAACCTCCTTCTCCATGAGGAGACCGAGCATCTTGTCGTCAGCTCCGAAGTAGTCTGCGATAACAGCGGTAGAAGCGTGCTTGCGGTGAGCGGTACCGAATGCATCCATTACGTAGCAGTCAGCGTATGAAGCGAGCTTCTTGGCGAAGTCCTTCTGCTTACCCTTCATCTCTTCCTTAGCAGCCTTGTATGCTGGATCCTCCTTATCGATACCTACTGGCTTACCTTCCTCCTCAGGATAGTAACGAAGGTTCTCGAGAAGAAGTACCTCACCTGGCTTCAAAGCAGCAGCCTCTGCATCAGCAGCAGCGCAATCAGGAGCGAACTTAACCTCAGCTACGCCGAGAGCAGCAGCAACAGCGTCCTTGATCTGGCCGAGTGAAAGCTCTGGCTTAACCTTGCCCTTTGGCTTACCCATGTGGCTCATGATGATTAGAGCACCACCCTTCTCAAGGATGAGCTTAAGAGTAGGAACTGCACCACGGATACGGGTATCATCAGTGATCTTACCCTCCTTCAAAGGTACATTGAAATCCACACGTACGATGGCCTTCTTGCCAGCGAAGTCGTAATTCTTGATTTCCATAGTTTGAATCAAATTTAAAAATTAAACGGATTGTTGTATTATCTCAAATAATATATTTTCTGCGAACTAATAAATTCTTTCTGTCTTGCAAGTTATAATAGCCCTTTTTGTGAAAAAGATGATCTCTAATTGCTTATTATTACAGAAATTGCTGATTTATTACAGATTCTTCAGCTCATGGATCGTCTGGATTGGATTCTCGCTGCGGAATACTGTATTTCCAGCCACAAGAATGTCTGCTCCAGCTTCCTTAAGCAGCTTGCCGGTCTCGAGGTTCACTCCGCCATCCACTTCGATCAATGCATGGTAGTTACGTTCCAGGATCTTAGCCTTAAGGCGACGTACCTTATCGAGCATAGAAGGAATGAAAGTCTGTCCGCCAAAGCCAGGATTGACCGTCATGATCAGAACGAGGTCCAGGTCGCAGAGAACTTCGTCAAGCATGACATTAGGAGTGCCAGGATTAATAGCAACACCCGCCTTCATGCCAGCCTCGTGGATCTGCTGGATGCAACGATGCAAGTTATGGCACGCCTCCTGATGCACGGTCATGTATTCAGCGCCATAGCTGGCTACACGGTCGATCCACTGTTCTGGATGCACCACCATCATATGTACGTCCATAGGCTTGCGGACTACCGGTTGGAGAGATGCCATCACAGGAAAACCAAACGAGATGTTAGGAACGAAAGATCCATCCATCACGTCAAAGTGGAGCATGTCGGCCTCACTTTCGTTGAGCATCTCAATTTCACGTTCCAGATGTGCAAAGTCTGCACTGAGGAACGATGGAGCAATTTGAATCATAATAGTAGATTATGGTATATTAATTTATTCGGCGGCTTGTTCAAGTTGGCTTTTCGCTCTTGCCTTGGCGCGTTTGCGTTGCTCACGGCGCTTCAGGTTCCGCTTACGATTCCTCTCCGAGGAGGGGGACGATGTTTTTTCTACTTCAATAGCAGCTTTTTCAGCCATGGCTTCAGGGTTTCCCTGACTGGTCGTATTGCTGCTAGCTTTACGGCGACGACGGGTTTTGCTGCGCTCATTACGAGGCTTTGGAACAAAGTCCTCATCATAGAAGATCTTCCAAGGCAACTGAGCCTCAGGGGTCATTCCTTGGTTCAACGCTCTTACCATACGACGGAAATCATCTTTTCGCTTCGAAAGAGAATTGATAAAGTGGGGGAGATCCCGAGGTTTGGCCACATAGGTCTGACCATCATACATCTTTGCAAAACGCCTGTACATCTCGATGATGTGCAGGATGCTGATGATCCTCTCTTTGCCGATGCCGGAGTTAAGAAGGATCTCTGCCACGACATCACGTCCATTCTGAAGACCAACGCGCATCAGCAGTACGGCCAGCTTATAGATATTATCCGTGTAAGGATGTTCCTTGGCCTGCGTACTCATCGCCATTCGCGTCTGCTGCCAAAGCGTGATTCCTTCATTGGCGCCTTCCAGTTGTTGCTCTGGCTGCAGATATTCATCCAGACCTGGCATTACGTAAGGAAGCAATCCTGAGATATAAAGGTCGTTGATTCCTTCGCCGAAAGTACGGCTCTTCATCATCTTGTTGAGCTCGTCACGCAGTCGCTTAGGCGCTGCGATGGCCATAGCGGCATGATTCTCGCAGATGGCTTTCCAGCACATTGGGTCGAGACGGAAATTCTTCTGGTGTTTGAAACGGATGCCGCGAAGCATGCGGACAGGATCTTGACGGTAAATCATTCCGGGTTCAGAAGGCGTAGTCAATAAGCCTTCTTTCAGGTCGGAGATGCCGCGTCCGGTAGGATCGAGTATTTCGTCGGTATGCAGATTCTTATAAAGAGCGTTGCAGGTGTAATCACGGCGGGAAGAATCTTCCTCTAAAGAACAGAAACGTGTCTCCAGCAGTGTGACACCATCTTCGTCGTAAGCTTCGATATGCGGCTCAACACATTCAACCAGCGTAAAAGTGCCATCAATAATGACATCCATGGCCGTTGTGCCATAGCGCTGGTAATAGAAAGGACCCTTGCAGGTATCAGGATAAGCGGCACACATATACTCCACAAAATCTCGCTGTCCGTTAGGCAGATTGATCAGCAGGTCGAGGTCGCTGTATCTCTCACCAAGCAGTTCATCTCTGACACAACCGCCGACCAGATAGATGTGCTCGTAAAAGGGCGACTCTGGCGTGATGCTCTTCTTGATAAACCGAAGGGATTTCTCGAATTTGTTCATTTTTTACTTTTATATCGCGGCAAAGATATTAAATTCTGGTGAAAAATCCAAAATTATTTGCTTATTTCAATCAAAACTTTTATCTTTGTGGCTCCAAAAGAAGTAAAAAATGGCAATATGCCACCTTAGTTGATACGCGTATGTGACATTTTGCGATATCACTAAAAGAATGAACTGAAGAAACAACCCCAAAAATGAACTTAATGAAGTCGCGTTTTTTATTACTGCTTACCTTGCTTGTTGTTGCCTTCCAGCTGTCGGCTCGTGAGGTGATTTCTCTCAATGAGAGTTGGATTTCTGTCTGCCGTCCTGAAGGTAGTGCAGACAGTATTGTTTCCCGTCATGTCGTCCTGCCACACAACTGGAATGACTACTATGGTTATCGTCCGGGTGTCGCTAATTCCGACCTCTTCGGAACCTGCCGTTATGAGCGAACCTTCTCGGTCGATCGACCAAATAACGAATCCGTTTTCCTCCGCCTCGAAGGCGTAGGCAGCTACCTGACCGTTTATGTCAATGGACAAGAGATCTGTAAGCATAAACCAGCCGGCATGGTAGTCACTACACTCGATATTACTTCGACGCTCTATAGTACTGAACGTAACCGACTTACCATTATCTGCGAACATCCATCTAATGCCGAAGACCTCCCATGGGTGAGCGATCCTGCCAATGGAATGGGTGTTACCAATATGCCATTTGGCCTTTTCCGCGATGTCTCTCTTGAAGTGACTTCTGCCGTTCGAATCGAGCCAGACGGGGTGCATGTCTGGACCAACGACGATTGCGATACCTTGTTTGTTGAGACCGAGGTACACAATTATGCTAATCATCCAGCAGAGTGTCGTCTCAATACAGCCTTTGAGACCCTCTTGTCGCATAAGTCTTTCATGTTAGGTGCACATCTTACTGAGACTGTCCTTCAGAAGTTTGCCATCAAGCGTTTTAACTTGAAGAAATGGTCTCTCGATGATCCTCAGTATTATAAGGTCGTCAGTATGCTTATGCTTGGTTATCAGCAAGTGCAGTCAGATAAGGTCGAGACTAATGTCGGCATCAGCACCATCAAGTGGCCGGCTCGTAATGCCGATGGATCATTGACAGATTCCGATCCTCGGTTCTATTTCAACGGCGAACCTCTCCTTATCAACGCGACGACGGAGGCTGAACACAACTTCGGTAATGCATACGCGCTCTCTCAGGATGAGTGTCTGCGCCGTGTCAAGGTGGCTCGATATATGGGATTCAATACTTTCTGTGATTTCGCTGCTCCACATAATCTTGATTATAAGGATGCGATTGACGCTGATGGTATGTTGTGGTATCCGCAGTTCTCGGCGCGTGTATGGCATGATACTCCAGCGTTCCGTGAGAATTTCAAGGCTTTGCTTACCCAGTGGGTTAAGGAGCGTCGCAACAGTCCTGCCATCATCCTCTGGGGATTGCAGTTTGAGAACATTATGCCGGCCGATTTCGTTCGTGAGTGTCGAGATCTGATCCGTAAGCTCGATCCACGAGCCTCTCGCTTGGTCACAACTACCAGCATCGAAGCACCTGTTTCTGGTGGCGCTGACTGGCATCTGACGGCCAACGATCCGTTGTTGCCTACCTATGGTTTTTCTCGAACAGCGGGAGATTCGGAGAGTGAGATTTTGTTCTGTGAACAGTTGGATATTCAGATGAATAACACTTGGAAGAACCGCGAAAAGATGTGTGGCCATATCCAGGATGCACTGTTCAGTTATGTGACTCCAGGTCGTCCTATGAACAAAGAGCAGGCTCGTCCGATTGATCAGGTCGGACCATTTTCAGATCATGGCATTTTCACGTCATTCTGGGAGCCTACTGACGCTTATTATTTATATGTTGCATGGGGTGATTTCCTCCATCATGTCGGACAGGGAGGTAAGGCTTCATCCACAGGTAAATCAGCTCGTGAGATGGTAGCGTATGGCTATGTCTCTGACCAGATACCGTTGCCGGATTATCTGAAGGATCTCGATAAATCAGGGAAGCGATCATATGCCAAGACAACTCCAGACTTGTTAGGAGATTCAGATCGTGCTTATCTCTATCGCATCAACTGTGGAGGTGACGAAGTGGTAGACAGTCACGGCCAGATTTGGCGAGGCGATGATACCCGTTATTTCTATAACTGGACCATGGCGCCGCAATATGAGAACGATCATCTGTCTCCTGCACTTGCCAGTCAGGCTGTAGTTCCTGGAGAAGCTATGATTCCGGTCGATAAAACTGGCAAGGTTGCGGACTGGGCCGCTCGTGAGGATCAGGATCTTCTACGTACTTATCGCTGGGGTCGTCATGATTTGCGATATACGTTTATCGTGCCACCAAGCAAGGCATATCAGGTCGATGTTTATTTCGTCAACACCCGTCATTTCGTACATAAGATCTCTTATAAGACACGTGCTGCCAAGGACGGTAAGTTGAACATCAATTTTAAGAATATTAAGATTGGTCAGCAAAAAATCTCTGCTATTGCCATCAGTATGCAGCGCTACGATTCTTCTGAATATGGAAGCATTGATCGCCGAGGTAATTTCACCTTTAAGAATTCGGCAGAAGATGTGCTTCGTAAATTGTCTCCTTCAAGCTTTGGTTCGCCTGGGTATCCATATAATCAGGGGTTGACATGGAAGTTGCTCAGCCGCTAGTAGGTGGTCTGTTTATATAATACAATTAACTATTCATGAATTGGGATCAACTCCTCTCAGCCGTTCGATTCGGACAAGAGAGTCTGGACTCTCGTCAACATAGTCGCACTGAGTTTCAGCGCGACTATGATCGTCTGATATTTTCTCCATCATTCCGCCGCCTGCAGAACAAGACGCAAGTCTTCCCTTTGCCGGGTGCCATCTTCGTTCATAACCGACTGACACATAGTCTTGAAGTAGCATCTGTCGGTCGTAGTTTAGGCACCAGCGTAGGCCTGGCTTTGAAAGAAAAATATGCAGGTCAGCCGTGGATCGACAAGCTCGACTCGCTCGACGATATCGTGGCTGCCGCTTGTCTGGCGCATGATATGGGAAATCCTCCGTTCGGCCATAGCGGAGAGCGTGCTATCATCTCCTATTTCAGTGAAGGCGACGGTCGTCGATTCCGCGAGATGCTGACGCCTCAGCAATGGGCCGATCTGACACATTTTGATGGCAATGCCAATGCATTCCGCCTGCTCACACATCAGTTCATTGGTCATCGACAGGGTGGTTTTGCTATGACTTATAGTACGCTGGCTTCTATCATCAAGTATCCGTATGCCAGTACAGAGTGTGGTAAGAAAGCTAAGTTCGGCTATTTCCAGTCAGAGTCAGAAGCGTTCCAGAAACTTGTCGCTCGTCTTGGGATGGAGCCATCGGCCCGTCATCCGCTCTGCTTCCTGGTCGAGGCAGCCGATGATATCTGCTATCAGATCATGGATATCGAAGACGCTCACAACCTGAAGTTGCTCTCTACCCAAGATACCAAGGAACTACTTCTTGGCTTCTTCGACGGTGAGATGCGCGATAGGATAGAGCGTGGCCTGACGCATGTCCCGGATATCAACGAGCAGATCGGTTACCTGCGTTCTCGAGCCATCGGTACGCTGGTCTATGAGTGTGCTGAGGCCTTCCTCGCTCACGAAGAAGAGATTCTCCAGGGTGTGTTCCATCAGCCGTTGATCGACTGTGTCAGCGAGACACCAGCCAAGGCATATGCCCATTGTTCGGAGGTGGCTTTCAGTCGCATTTATAACAGCAGCGATGTCGTCGATATCGAGGTGGCTGGTCATCAGATCATCACAACTTTGCTCGATAAGATGATCGGTGCCGTCCTCAATCCGGAGCGTTCTTACAGCCGTCTGTTGATCGATCGAATTCCCCTTCAGTACGAGACCAAAGCCGAAGGCGTTTATCCTCGAATCATGGCAGTTCTCGACTATATCAGCGGCATGACCGATGTGTATGCACTCGACCTTTATCGTAAGATTTTTGGCATGTCGTTGCCTTCTCTTTAGACTGTTTTGAGCCAATAATTTCTTATAGATTTATAATGAAAAACCATCTCTTATTGTAATGCTGACATTGCAAAATGGGGGGGGTAAATATTAGGAATCCGCAAAATATTGCTTGTGATTGCAATTTTGCGGATTCTTTTTTGTGTTAATAAAAATTAATCCGTATATTTGAACCCATTTATTATAGTAAAACTATAGATTTCTAATTGAAAATAACATGTCTTCAAAGCAGATGCATCATAACATCAACCCTCTGATTTCTCTATTGGCAATCCTTATTGTATGGATCGCTGCCATAGGACATGTTGTTGCAGCTCCAGTCTCGTCGGCAGTGGCAGAAGTGGAACATTTACTTGATGCTGATCGCTATGCCGTGATGGCCGAGTATCCCTTCGTCATCGTCTCGGATTACAATGTCGATGAGGCTCCAGAGATGACTGATTCTTTGTTCAATGCTCTTGCCGTCGGCGTTCGTTTCCAGGTCGGCAAAACCGATATCAATACCAATTCCGATTTCTTCCGTACTTATCGTCAGCTGCTCCCATTCTTGCAGCGTGAAGGCTATCAGCTCCGCCAGCTTTTCCTGCGTGGTGCTGCATCGCCTGAAGGTAATTATGAGAACAACCGTCGATTGGGTCAGGGTCGTACCGAGGCGCTTCAGTCGCTCATTAAGGCCGATCTCTCAGGTGGACCTTTCGCACAGCAGCAGATCAAGATGGATGTGCAGAGTGTCACTGAAGACTATGCATATCTCATCACATTGATGCAGCAGCGCAACGATGCAGACTATGCTCGTGTCAAGCAGATCTTTGATGACTGCCATGGCGATGAGAAGACCTGCAAGCAGCAGTTGAGCCGCCTCGATGGTGGTCGACTTTGGGATCGTCTCAAGCAGCAGTACTTCCCAGAGCTCCGTACCGCCCGTATCGTACTCTGGCTTTCTCGTCCAAAGCCTGTCTTCGAGAGTGTCTCGGTCAGCAAGGTGGAAGTTGAGAAAGTAGAGACTCCAGATTCTGTAGTTATTGAAGCGCCTGTTATGCAGGTACAAGCTCCTGTGGAAGTTCCTCAGGAGCGTCGTCATCTTATGGCCCTTCGCACCAACCTCCTGCACGACTTTTTCTATATGCCACAGTTTGGTATGGCTTATTCGCCAAACCTTCAGCTCGAATATTATCCAAGCGATGGTCATTATACTTACAATGCCGGTATCACATGGGGTACCAACCGCAAGTGGAGCCAGCAGAAGTTCTGGCAGTGGCGTGACATCCAGCTCGAGCTTCGTCGTTATTTCCGTGGCGGTGGTGAGTTCCTCGGTGCTTATGCCGGCCTCTATGCACAAGGCGGCAAGTATGGCATCGGCCTGAGCAAGACCAAAGGCTGGGAAGGCGAAGGTGGAGGCGCAGGCCTTTCGGTAGGTTATGTCATGCCGCTCAATAAGCGTGGCAACTGGCGCCTCGAGTTCATGGCCGCTGTCGGAGCATATATCACCCGATACGATCCATATGTCTATGGTAATCCGATAACCGGGGAGATCGATGGTGATTATTATTATGATTACCTTGGTTCTGCTTCCAATTTTAAGGAGCGTAACCATCGTTTCACCTGGTTTGGTCCGACCAACCTTGGTATACAGGTCACCTACGATATTCTTTATCGTCGTAACAAGTCAGCAAAGAAAGGAGATGCCCGATGAAAAAGATTATGCAGAATCCGAATGCTTTGATCCTTTCCTTTTTTCATTGTTTCATCCTTTCGTCCCTTTTGACAGGATGTATTGAGCCTCCATTGAGATTGCCGGAGCAGGATCCTACCATTATTACTGAGATTGAAGTCTCGACCTCATTCATTGAAGAAGCTTGGACCTTAGATGTCGACTGGCGGCGCCATTGGTATTATGGCTGGGATGAGATTGATTCTATGCGATGGGGATCAATTGCGTATCCTGTTCCGTCAAGTTACGAGGTGCGTCGTTTTTATTTGGGAAGTCAACCTGTAGGTCCACATACAGACGTTGATGCATTCACGGTATACGAGAATCGTTTCCGCCGTTCATATCAATATGGTTACTACGACCTGTTGCTTTGGAGTAATATTGATTCCAAGGATGGAACACAGGTTCTTAAGATTAATGAACAGGACGTTGATGCTGTACAGGCCACAACAACTGTTACCCGTGGTATGACGAGATTGAAGACAGATGCTAACTCTTCATCGGGGAGTAGTAGCATTGTAGGTCTGTACAATCAGCCGGAAATCTTTTATTCAGGAACAAGCCGAGGCGTTTATATCTCGGGAAACACTGAAGATTATGACTATTTCGATTCAGAATTGGGCTGTTGGGTAAAGCATATTAATTGCAAACTCTATCCTGTGGTTTATCTCTATCTTGTGCAGGTCATCTTTGTAAATAATGATGGACGAGTGGTAGGAGCTTCGGGTAATGCAGCGCTTTCTGCTTTTGCTAGTAGTACCAACGTCAACACCTGTCATACCAATGACGATCCTGCTATGGTGTTTTTTAATACCCGCTATAAAGAGAACCAGTACTATGGTGTTCAGACGGCAGATATCATTGGTGGTAAATTCACTACTTTCGGACTCTGTGATATGTCGTCATATGCAGAGGTGCCTGACCATCAATACATCGGATCGCGTATGGATTTGCCAAATTATCTGATGGTCGATGTCCTTTTCCGCAATGGTGTAGAAAAGACCATGCAGTATGAGGTCACCGAACAGTGTCGCAAGCAGGCACATGGTGGTATTATTACAGTTGTCGTTGATTGTGGCGACCTTGAGATTCCAGATCCTCCACATGAAGAAGGTACAGGATCACTCTTTGTCCCTACGGTTGAAGATTACGATGAGGTTGTCTTTGAGATTCCTCTTGGTAGCTAATCTGGATGTTTGATAACCTTCGAATGCAATTAATAATATATGAAGCGTTACTTTTCTTTATTGTCAGCGTCAGTTTTGATCATGTCCTGTGCTAGCGATAGTATAGTCGATAGTGCCATGAATAATGATGCGATGCAGGCTGCTATTAGTTTTATTCCTGCACAGCAGAACATCACACGTGCCACTAAATTACAGGATTTCCAGCGCTATAATTTCGGTGTCTTCGGATACAAGAGTACAGATGCTGCTAACCCTATCATAGATAACTACCTTGTCGGCTATCATGATGCCACCAACAAACAGGGTTATTATATGACTCTCAAGACGCAGACCACCCTTGGCGATAAGGAAGAAGTCATCGACGGCCAGTCATATTGGGCATATGAGCATCTGGGCAATGCAGATTATACTTATAACGGTACAGAAGGATATATTCAGGCCTCACAGACTGGGATGATGTCAAATGAGGCGAACCAGTATATGCGTTATTGGGATCTTGCGGCACCAACCACAACTTTCTATGCATATACACCATATATCAATGGAGCAAAGACAGCAACCTATAATAATACAAGCAAGGTCCTCGACATTCCTGATGGTGCTTTGACGGATGGATATGACCATCCTTCTGATTATGATTATATGTGGGCTGCAGCAACAGTATCAAAGGGAGAGTATGGCAAGGATGTACAGTTGCTCTTTCATCGCCTCAATGCTAAGGTGAACCTCAAGTTCTACGAGGAGCTTGAAGGATATTCTGTTTCGATCATCAATCTGCTCGAGGGTAAGTATAATGGTATACAGGCTACTCCGGCCATCCTGAAAGGTTCTTCATATACTGCAGGACAGTATTATAGCAAGACTGGCTATAGTATCAACTTTTCATCCTCGGTCACATCGCCTAAAGTCACACAGAAAGTTGGTACAACGGTGAGCAATAAGAATCCATTGGAATTTGCCATCCCAACAGATGCGCCTATCAGTACCTCTAAGGAGTCGGCAACCCCTTCGCCAACTACCTATTATGCATTGCCTAAGGACAATGAAACAGGATTCACATTCCATGTGTCATATGTTCTTACTTCTACTACCGGCGAAAAGGTTGTAGTCAAGGATGCTACAGTATTCGTTCCTGCCGATAAATGTAATTGGCAACCTAATACGGCTTATACATACATCTTTAAGATTACAGAGAATACCAACGGTTCTACCGATCCTGTTAAGGATTCAAGCATAGATCCAACCAATCCGAAAGTCGATCCTACCAAGGCTCTATTCCCGATTGTATTTGATTGCGCTCAAGTGGAGGATTGGACCCCTGTAGATTATGAGTTTTAATAACCGATAGTATTGATTACACATTATATATAATATATGTACATGAAAAAGTTTTGCTATTTTTCTGTATTTGCAGTACTTCTTGCCAGCTGTGCCAATGACGAAATACTCGATTCTGTAGATTCAGCAGAGCGTGAGGTGCCAATCTCGTTTCAAGTCAGCCAGAAAAACATGACACGTGCAGCTCTTCAGGAGACCGGGCACTATAATTTCGGCGTCTGGGCATATAAGAACACAGATGCTACAAATGCCATTATGGATAACTATCTAGTAGGTTACATGGATGGTACTAACAAGAAAGGATATTCTATGGTGGCTACAAATCAGACAACGCTTGGAGATGCGGGGGCTACTGCAGATGGTACATCTATGTGGGCTTATGAGAAGATGGGTACAGGTACTGGTCAGTATGAGTATGCCGGAACTGAAGGCTATTATAAGTCTTCAGATACTAAGTATATGTCAAATAAGTCAGAACAGTGGCTCAAGTATTGGGATTATTCATCTGCAAACACAGAGTTCTTTGCATATGCTCCATATATCAATAGTGCTACTGCTCCTGTAACCTTTGCAAGTAAAAAAATGACCTTTCCTGCAAACTCTGTTAAAGCTGGTTATGACGATCTTTCACAGTTTGAGTACATGTACGCGTATACTAAGCAGTTGAAAGCTGATTATAAGAAGGATGTCCGTCTTGCATTCAAGCGCATGAACTCTAAGATTCAGATTAAGTTCTACGAGGAAATTGATGGTTATACGGTTGATATTATCGATCTGAAGGGAAATACCGCACTTACTGCTACTGGTGTCCAGGCAACTCCAGCTGTTGCACCTACCTCTGGTACTACATATACAAAATCATCTACATTCTATGATCAGGGAAGTGCTGTAGTGGATTTCTCAGGTGCAACTCCATCTTGTACAGTTACTGGTACCACAAATAATACCGCAAATCTTAATTTCTTAATTCCAACGACTTCACCTATTGGAACTACCAGTGGCACAGCTACTCCTTCGCCAACCATTTACTACGGGTTGCCTTTAGGAACCAGCAACAAAACTGGATTTACTTTCCACATCTCATATAAGTTGACCGCTGAAGATACAGGAGAAACGATTTATGTCAACAATGCTACCGTACATGTCCCATGTACTAATGTTCAGTGGGCTGCAAATACCTCCTACACATACATCTTTAAGATTGTCAAGAACTCATCAGGAACGACTGATTCTTCTGTTCCTACTGAGGGTTCTTATACCAATCCTACACCAGATACTTCTAAGTCGCTTTATCCTATCATCTTCGATAACTGTACTGTTGAGGACTGGACTGAGGCTACAGCTACTGAGCATACAGTCAACAATTAATTATGTTTTTCACGACCTTGACATATATATATAATAGTAGGTGCGCATGGCAGCTTTCACGGTTGTCATGTGTAGCTGCGCTTAGCCTGTTCGTTTCTTGTTCCAGCGATTCGGTCATTCAGGAGATACAGGAAATCCCTGAGGAAAAAGGCGATGCCATCAATTTTACCTGTCTGCAGCAGGATATCTCCCAGACAGTTCCTACACGCGCCGTATCTCTTGCTTCCCATTTTATGGTATCTGCTTACAAGTCACATGCAGCAGCAACACAGCAGACGGTGATGGATAAGTACAAGGTCGAATACTATACCTCCGGTACTGCATGGAATGGTGATGTTCGCGCCTATTGGGATTATATTGGTGTCAATGGTCAGAAAGAGAAATTCTGGGATTATTCAAGTTCCCCTTATCGTTTCCATGCCATAGCACCTTGCCCTACGGATGCTTCTGACTTCACCTTGACGGGCAATGAGGTTAAGATACCGAAGGCATATAGCATGCAGACGTGCATCGATGGTACGATCTCCCCAGCCAATGCCGTTGCTGAACCATATCTTTTAGCACAGGTTCATCGCGATTCTCAAGGCAGAGATAAGGATATGATGTCAGGAATTTCAATCAACGAAGGTAGCCAGACGCTCAACCGCTATGTGGCTCTTCCATTCCATCATCTTAATTCGAAGATCCGATTCGCCATATATACCACATCACCGTGGGCAACTGCCCATCCAATGTATATAGAGAATCTCTCTATCAAAGCAACCTCTGCAGCCTTTGTCACGAAGGCAGGAAACTACTCTGCTTCTGGTACAGATTCGTGGTACAAAGGTTCTGGGACGTCAGGATTCGGCGATTTGACTCGAGCCTCGGGTACAGAGATACTGCATTATACAGGAGTAAATGCTGACTCTTCCCCGATTCCTGGCAACGACCTCAGTCAGTGGCAGAGCAAGTCATCTGCATTCTGGCTACAGGGCGAGGCCGGTCTGATGCAGATTCCTCAGGAAGGAGTAGAGATGAAAGTCTCCCTTACCCTTAAAATGATCAGCGACAAGTCTACTAAGATAACCTTTACGGATGTTCCTGTCAAACTTGTACTTGATGATTCATCAATACAGACAAAATATAACTGGCAATCCGGATATATCTACACCTATTATCTTATTTTAGATAATGTGGGAGAAAAACTCGAGATTACATTCACTGCAACTCTCGCCCCATGGGAGGATATCAGCGGAAGCTTGAGTACCGACTTGGAACAATAATTTAATACATTATAAATCAGATAATAATTAAAACAAAATACCTTATGAAAAAGTACATTTATCCATTGGCCTTCGCAGCTACTGCCCTCATCACTTTGGCTTGTAGTGATGATGTTGTCAATGACATTCCACAAACTCCGGATTCTCAGAAAGAGATGATTTCGTTCTCGCTCAGCGATGGTGCTGCAAACACACGTGCAGGATTTACTGGTGCGGATACTCGTATTGTTATGCGTATTCAGAGTAATGAACGCGCAGGTTCTGGAGTGAAGTATAATCGTACTATTGCCAAAGCAGAACAGGATGCAACCGATAATGCAACGAGTTATTCAAATGTTAAATTTAAGTGGGAGACTTATGACTATACTCGTTATTGGGATGATGCACATGGACGTAAGAGCTTACTTTCTATTTATGCTATTGCTATTCCAAACAAGAACTCTGAAACTATTCTTCCAACCAATACATTAAGCGCAGGTGATGCAACGACAGAATCTGCATGGGGTTCTGTTGCAACAAACACGCTTACTTGGGCAGTCGACCAGACTCAGACAACTGCTAATATTGATGATAAAGACCTCGTATTCAGTAACAATATTAAGGCTGGTGGAACAAATGGAGTCTATCGTTGGGACTACAATACGGGTAATTATAAATACTCAAATAATGGGGGTACAGATCATGATGCAGGCCAAATGCTTTTCTATCAGAATGGTGTAGCTACAAATGTCGCTCCAACTGATGCTGCTGGTCATTTTGATCGTGGTCACATGGTATTCAACCATGCACTTTCTCGTCTCACTGTAACGCTTGAGAAGGGTAGTGGCTTTGAATCAAGTCCATTTAAGTTTGCTGATGGCACAAATATTAAAGTCCTTGGAATGTATTATTCAGGAACATTTGATGTTTCTACTGGCGAGTGGGCAAAAAATGCGGATAATACTCCTGCTGCAACTAGTGGCGATATTGCAACGATTGCACCATTAAGTACTTATACTGATGCAGTTGGTAGTTATCGAGTTCAGGTTTTGCCAGGTTATACATTTTCAAAAACTGGTACTGCAAATGTCCTTGAGTTTACCATCGACAATAATACCTATTATATCACTCAGAAAATGCTGTTTGAGGCATTGACTCATGATGATACGGACGACTCTAAAGATGGAGCGTTGAAAGACCAGGCATCTTCAGATGGTATCACTATGGAAATGGGTAAGAACTACACATTTACAATTAAGGTAAACAAAAAGGAAGTTGAATCAATTACTGCTACCTTGATTAAGTGGTCAGATGTCAAGGCTGCTGATACCTCTATTAAGAATGGCCATATAAATATTACAACCAGTGTAATTGGTGCAACAGATGGAGACGCATGTTCAGACTTGTATCTCTACCGCTATGGTCAGGATCTCGGTAGTATCATTACCACCGATACATACACCGCAGATCAATATCAGGCAGACTACTTGACAACAGGTAATAAGGGTGTTCAGCCAACAGAAACTTCTACTGGTTCTAAGGTTTGGCAGACAGGGTGGTATTTTGAGAATAATAGAACTGCATATCATATTCGTTCTATCAATAGTACTGCATATGGAGCTAGTGGCGCCAATGTCAAGAATCCGACATCCGGTTCTGCATATACCTATTTCGAACTTGCTAATGGAGCTCAGGCAACCCATGATTATCACTGGGGTGCACCTATGAGCAGCACTAATTTCACATATAGCGAGACTGAAGGTTATAAGAACCATCTTCATAAGGGTATTACTGCTATCAACGAGAATCAGACAATCAACCTCTCTGAGCTTCACATGATGAGTAATATCAATATAATCCTGAAGACAACGACTGATGATGGGAAAGTCGCATTACGAACTGGTTCTGGAACAGCCACAGATCCATATAAATATGCAACTGTTACGATCACACGTTTGTATAATGCTGGCACTGTAGATATGGGTATCGGATTGGTTTCTACGACGGGAGATGTAGATGCATCAGAAGAAATTACTAATCCAAAGGACAATTCTGCATATTCTAACAAGTATTTCAAGCAGGATGCAAGCAATGCAGATATCGTTAATGAGACAAATCCTTTCTCATGGGCAGTAGTTCCTCAGTATTTGAAGCGTGGCACTGCTACAGATACCACTGAAGATTTCTATGTAGGTATAACAATCACAACTCCTGACAATAACCAGTATTATGTAGTTAAGAAGTTGTCAGAGATTAAGGCAGAAAGTATTGGTTCTAGTAAGAATCAAACAGTCAATGATTATATTACTCGTTGGTACCCAAATCATAGCTACACATATACATTCACTATCACTAAGACTCGTATTGAGTCAATGACTTGTAGTGTGGCTAAGTGGTCTGATGTCGTTGCCGCAGACCTCGGTATCACTCTTGAGAACTAACCAATGTTTTCAGGTCACGAATTTCAACATCGTGTACACGTTGTTGAAATTCGCGATCAAGAAAAGGAACGCAAGAATTCGCGTGTACCCATTTTACGTCA
>JAZUIL010000206.1:0-4235 GCA_045642245.1 Bacteroidales bacterium | reverse complement strand
AATGGCAAGTTTATCGGAAAAAATCGGCTACGCCCTTGGTGACGCAGCGTCTGGTGGTATTACATGGAAGATCATGTCTACCGCCTTCCCAATCTTCTTTACCAACGTCTTCGGACTTTCTTTTGCCGATGCAGCAGCCTTGATGCTCATCGCTCGTATGTTCGACGTAGTCACTGACCCATTGATGGGTACTATCGCCGACCGCACACAGTCACGCTGGGGCACTTATCGTCCTTGGCTCATCTTCGGTTCAATTCCTTTTGGCATCATCTTCGCCTGCCTGCTCTTTACCCCTGAGATGGGTCCTGAAGGCAAGCGCGTTTGGGCATATACCTTCTATCTGCTCATGATGGCTGTCTATACCTTGGTCAACGTACCTTACGGCTCACTCCTCGGTGTAATGACCTCTGACGACAACGAGAAGAACGAGTTTTCTTCATATCGCATGGTCGGCGCTTACGCCATGGGCTTCATCACCTTACTTTCATTCCCTTATCTCCAGAAGATGGTAGGCGGCACAGAGGCTCATCAGTACGCTGTCCTCGGCGCTAGCTTTGGTCTCATCGCTACTTTGATGACTCTTGCTTGTGGTCTCCTCACCAAGGAGCGTGTCAAGAATATCCGTCCTGAGAAGTTCTCTTTCCAGCAGTATAAGAACTTGATTACCAACAAGCCTTGGCTTCTCATGACTGCTGTGGCTATGTGTACCAACTTCTTCAACGGCTTCCGTTACGCCGTAGCAGGATACATGTTCACCTACTGCTTGAATGGCGACATCACTCTCGGCAGCTTCATCATCAACTTCACCGTCTTCATGGCTATCGGCGAGGTCACCTGTATGATCTTCGGTGGCGTTTCTCCAGCCTTCACCAAGTGGATCGGCTCAAAGCGCATGGCTTTCGTCTGGTCATCAGTCATCTGCTGCGTCACCTCAGTATTGTATTTCTTCATCCCAATGAATCCATCATACATCTGGTTGATGATCCTCGTTTCAATCCTCACCTCAGTAGGTGCCGGCCTCTATTCACCACTTCTCTGGTCTATGTACGCTGACGTTTCTGACTACGCTACTGAGCGCGACGGTGCATCTTCTACCGGTTTGATCTTCTCTTCTGCTACTATGGCACAGAAGTTCGGCGGAGCTATCTCTGGTTCGCTCATCGCCATGTTGCTCGGCATTGCAGGTCTCGTTTCAAGCACCGATCCTACTACAGGTGAGACCATCGTAACCATCACCGACGAGGAGTCAGTCAAGACCATGGTTTGGTCAATGTTCTCACTCTTCCCTGCCATCATCGCATTCGCTATGGGTTGGTTGGCTTACAAGTTCCCATTGAAGAAATAATTATATCTATAGGTAGTAAAAGAGTAGTAAAAAGGGAGCTCCCTTTTTACTACTCTTTTACTACCCTTTATCTCCTTTCAAAAAATCCCCCACGCTATGATTCGCAAATCCATACTATCATTTTTACTTTTTCCCTTATCCCTTTCCCCTCTTTTTGCCGAAAAACTCGAGCTTCGCACTCCTAATAACAGCCTTATCATCGAGGTCAATAAGGGAGAAGAACCTCAGTTTATCTATTTTGGTCCTGCACTAAAATCTCAGGACATTGCTAACCTCGAGAAGGTGAATGATGAGAACTGGAGCCGTTCGGATCTCTATCCAGCTTATGGCGCAACTCACACTCAGAACGAAGTGTGTCTTGCCATGCGCCACGCTGATGGCAACCTGTCTACGCAACTCCTTGTCGAGGATTGGAAAGAAAGTAATCTCAATGACATGGCTCCAAATGGAGAAAAACGTCAAGGTCAGCAGCTCACCATCACGCTGAAGGATCCGCTCTATCCTACCACCGTACACCTATATTATATAGCATACGATGACGTAGATATGATTGAGTCATGGACCGATATCACCAACGGCGAGAAGCAGACAGTGACTCTCACTCAGTTCTATAATCCATTGCTTTACGTCCGTCGTGGTGATGTTCATGCCACTCATTTCCATGGTTCTTGGGCTTCTGAGGCGCAACTCGTGGAGAGCAAGCTTGACAATGGTATGCTCGTCATCAAGAACAAGGATGGTGTACGCAATGCTACTCAGGATCGCAACGAGATCATGCTTTCGCTCGATGGTCCTGCACGCGAAAACGACGGACGTGTCATTGGTGCAGCGCTTTGCTACAGCGGCAACTATAGTATCAAGATTGATACGGACGAGAGTGACTATCACCAGTATTTTGCTGGTATCAACCCTGACAACAGTGAGTATCATCTCAAGAAAGGCGAGACTTTCACTACTCCTCATACCGCACTGACCTATTCGAGTGTCGGAACCAATGGTGTAAGTCAGGCTTTCCACAAGTGGGCACGTCAGTACCAGCTTCGTCATGGCAATCAGGAACGTATGATCCTTCTCAACTCATGGGAAGGTGTCTATTTCGACATCAATCAGCCAGGGATGGATCAGATGATGCATGACATTGCGTCCATGGGAGGTGAACTCTTCGTGATGGATGACGGCTGGTTCGGCGACAAGTATCCTCGCGCTATCGACAATTCATCACTCGGTGACTGGGTAGTAGATACTCGCAAATTGCCTGATGGCATTCCAGGCCTTTTGCGCGACGCTAAGAAGAACGGCGTAAAGTTCGGTATCTGGATCGAGCCAGAGATGGCCAACACCGTATCAGAGCTCTATGAGGCTCATCCTGACTGGATTATCAAGGCTCCTGGTCGTGAGCCTGTCCTCGGTCGTGGTGGTACACAGGTCGTTCTTGACATGGCAAATCCAAAGGTTCAGGACTTTGTATTCAGCATTGTCGATGACCTTCTCAGCAAGTATCCTGAGATTGCCTATATCAAGTGGGATGCAAATGCACCAGTGATGAACCACGGTTCGCAGTACCTGCCAAAAGACGAGCAGTCACATCTTTATATTAAGTATCACGAAGGCCTCATCAAGACCTGCGAGCGCATCCGTGCCAAGTATCCTGACGTCATTATTCAGGATTGCGCCTCAGGCGGTGGCCGTGCCAACTATGGCCTTCTCCCATACTTTGATGAGTTCTGGGTAAGCGATAATACCGATGCTCTTCAGCGTATCCGCATGCAGTGGGGTACCTCTTACTTCTTCCCTGCCATTGCTATGGCTTCGCACATCTCAGCAGTTCCTAACCATGCAGTATTCCGCACCACTTCGCTCAAGCTACGTTGTGATGTAGCTATGTCTGGTCGCCTCGGCATGGAGATTCAGCCAAAGAATATGACCGATGACGAGAAAGCTTTCTGCCGTCAGGTAATCACTGATTATAAAAAGGTTCGTCCTGTCATTCAGTTCGGAGATCTGTACCGTCTGCACTCTCCATACAAGGGAGATTTCCTCGCTTCTGAGATGTATGTCAGCAGCGACAAGCAACAAGCCGTATTCTTCTGGTGGAAGCTTGAGACCTATAAAGATCAGCATCTTCCACGCGTCCAGATGGCAGGACTTGATCCAAACAAGTACTACACCGTTCACGAGCTCAATCGTATTGACAAGACACCTCTCCCATGCGAAGGGAAGTCATACAGCGGTGCATTCCTCATGCAGAATGGTCTCGAAATGCCATACACTCATAACGTCAATAACAAGAATGACTGGAGCAGCCGCGTTTTGCAGCTGGTAGCAGAATAACAATTGTCAAAATAAGATTTCAACATCGTGTACGTGATGTTGAAATTATTGAACGTGGCATCCTAATTTCAGTACGCGATTTAGGATGCCACGCTTTAAAATGTGCCGTCGCGATTTCGTTTGGACTTATTTTACTTCGTGGCATCCTCTTTTGCGTACGCGATTTAGGATGCCACGACCATGAAAGGTACTTCACGATTTCGTTTGGTCCTATTTTTCCTCGTGAAAGGTGCTTTTGGAAATCCTGACGGCCTTGGATTATGAGCATAAAGCCTCAAATCAGAGATCCGCTTACTTCATCGTGCCGATTAAATGCGCTGCATGATGAAAAAATCCTTCACTCCTTCACGGCCGGAGTTTATTCTATTGAGACATAAGTATTTCGATAGCCAAAAATGAGTGAAAGATAAAAAAGATCCTTCACCATCCTTCACTCGTCCTTCACTGCGATTTCTTTCTCAAAATCAACAAGATACAAGGTCGAGTGAAGGAGTGAAGGATTTTTTCGCATTCGTAAAAAAGATTCTGAATGAAAAAATTTATTGATTGTCTATATCAG
>JAZUIL010000205.1:0-8256 GCA_045642245.1 Bacteroidales bacterium | reverse complement strand
ATTCTCCTTGAAATCCCAGAACATACCTTCTGAAAGGCCGCTGATAGTGGTAGAGGTTGCGTCGGTGAGCTTCATAGCGATGTAATCACCAGGGAGCATGATCTTATCGATCTGAGCGAAGATCTCTGGCTCGTTCTCCTTAACCCATGCGAGCTTAGCAGCGGTGAAGTTGCCTGGGCTGTTGAGGAGGTGAGAGAGACAGAATGAGCCGCCGAGGGTCTCAAATGCACGCTGTCCGTAAGGAACTGCACGACCGTCGCACCAGATGATAGCAGGACGGAGTGGCTGACCATTCTTGTCAACGCAAACCAAACCGTGCATCTGATAAGAAATACCGATGGCTGCAACGCTTGCAAGAGCGCCTGGAGCCTTAGCGTCAACGCGCTTGGTTGCTTCCTTGAGCTCATTCCACCACATCTCTGGTTCCTGCTCAGCCCAACCTGCCTGCAAAGAGGTAATAGGAGCCTCTGCGTCTGGGTACTGTGCACTTGCAACTGTCTGTCCGGTCTCTGCATCTACGAGTGAAGCCTTCACTGAAGATGTACCAATGTCATAACCAAGTAAATATCTCATAATATAATAGGTGTTAATGATTATTTCTTTCTATTAGTTTTATTGCGCTTTGAATTTGTAGAAACGTGCAGCGCGGTGACTTACATTCTGTTCGAACTCCTCGAGAGGGATGATGTATGGTTTGCTCATAATGATCTTGGCAAAGTTACGTACATCGATAGGCTGGCCGATGATCTGCTCGTGCAGGCGGCGCAACTGTAATGCAGTAAACTTGGTTGGCATCATCTCGAAGAGCATCTGAGGCTGCTGACCTGCAATGCGATAGAGCTCCTGCAAAGTATCCTGAATAATCTTGTTGTGATCGAATGCAAGTACAGGCAGTTCATTGACAGGATACCAAGCAACATCTTTGTTTGCAGCATTATCTGCATTCGCATTACGCGACTTGCGGTTCTTAATTCGCATCAGACAGAGGTAAGAGATCGTCACAATACGACCGATCTTCTGCTTGATGGCGTTCTCGAGCCACAGGATATCCTTAGGATCCTTGGTGCGATCAGGAGAACCATAAGCCTTGAACTGCTGAACGAGCTGAGGCTTGTTGCCGGTAAGTGTGCGGATGATGTTGTTGGCAGCATCATCGAGGTCCTCGTCGACATGAAGTACGCGACCAGGTAACTTAAGTGTCGTATACTGTTCGTTTGGAGCTTCGTTGCCACGATGAGACAGAAGTACCTGAAGTTTCTCTCCGTCATAACCAAGGATGACGCAATCTACCGAAATATGGGGATCAAAATTAGGAGTAGCCATATTGAAATAAAATTAAATACAAAAAGTATTAAAAGAGAATGCTTTAGAAGTTGTGAATCTCAGATTATTTAGTTGTAAATGATGCTGCAGGAAGTCCCTCAGTATTGTAAAGCGATACAATAGGATCGTCGTCCCAACCGTAACGGACACCCGTAGGATTGCTGACCTCGTCGCACCATACGATGACTTCATTACCTTCGATCTTTGCCTTGGCCCAATGGTATTTGTTGTCAGGACCACAAAGGGTGAAACCATTGAGCGTACCATCTGCATTGACAGCAGGAGTGTGGTAGTGATGCATGGCAGGAGTCTCAGCAGGAGCAGGAGCAAGCGAACCTGTACCTGAACGGAAAGTGAGGATCGCCTTATTTCCCTCAAAGCGAACACTCTCGTATGCAGGACCTTCAGCTACGATCTTCTCACCGAGATAACGCTGGCGAAGAATACGGGCAATACGTGCTGCAGCTTCCTTCTTGTGCAGAGGATGGATATCGTTCCACTCACCGAGATCGGTCAGTACTGCGAATCCGGCATTACCCATTTCCTGAGTGCCAAGTCGCTGAGCGTCACGCAAACGAGCCCATCCACCATAATAGTTTGCATCCGTATGGCTTTCCTGGAAGTTCGCCAGTCCACAGATGACTGCAGGAACATCTCCTAAGCTCTTTCTCCAGTCATTGATCATGGCAGGAAGCAGGGTGTGATACTCGTCAGGACGACCTGCATTGGTTTCTCCCTGATACCAGATGACACCTGCTACACGGTAAGGTAGGAGAGGGTGGATCACGTTGGCATAAAGAGAAGAAGCTGTAGCATTGCTGACATTATTCACTCCAGGCTGATTTGGCATCAGTACACCACGACGCAACATCCAGTCGCCTTCGAGGCTGATTTCCTGTCCGCCATGGAAGATAAGCTTATAAGGCTTCTCTGGCATGAACATCATACGCTGGCCTCCACTCATCAGACGGATGCATACGACGTTTCGTCCAGCCTTCAAAACACCCTGTGGAATTGTATACTTACGAGGAGGATACTGATATCCTGTCTCACCAACCTTTACACCATTGACATAAGTCACATCTGCATCGACGAGGCATCCAAGGCGGAGCAGCGAGTCTTTGCCAACCATGTCAGCAGGAACATTGAACTCCTTGCGGAGCCAGAGAGAGCCTACCCAACTTGTGCCATCAGCATCTCCGAGCTTAGGATCGTACTGATTGACGACTTCCCATTTGCTCTCATCGATATTCTCGTTCATCCAATTCTCCTTGAGACCCGGATCATTCTCATCGCGTAACTTGGCATAAGTGCTTCCGATGACACCACCAAGCTGGCCTGCACGCTGCACATAACCATCCTGCAGGAGATGAGCACGACGTTCCATATGACGTGGAGCCAGTTCGTTGAGAACCTCATGGCTGCACCATGCTACGATATCCGAGCCACCCATGCTGGCACTAATGATACCCTGAGGAACGCCTTTCGAGGCCTTGAACATCTCCTTAGCAAGGAAATAGCCGATGCCAGACCAGTGACCTACATTCTCTGGTTTCATCGATTCCCAAGCGTAGAAACCACCATGGCCATCGACGTCGTCCTTAGGTTCGTCGACTGTCGGATTACGTGCTGTCTGCACCAGATGGATAGCAGGATTGCTATCTGTATCGAATTCCTCCTTATAAAGATCAACAAGGCGCGCTGTATGAAGATCCATGTTCGACTGGCCCGTGCAAAGCCAAACATCACCTATATATATATCATTTAATGTGATGGCCTGAGCTGTCTCCGAACCTTCAATCTTCATGACATAAGGACCACCTACCATTTTCTTGTTCGTGGTAGGAATAGCCACATTCCACTTGCCGTCAGCGTTGGCAGTAGTGGTATATTTCTTCTTCAGGAAAGTCACACAGATACTCTCATTCGGGGCAGCAGTACCCCAAACGGAAGGTGTATTATTACGCTGCAAAACCATGCCGTCGCTGATAAAACGAGGCAATTTCACTTCGGCTACGCTTGAATAAAACGCAACTACAGACAAGAAAGAAGTCAGAAGTGCTCTTCTCATGGACTATCGGAAAAATGAGTGTTGTGGTAATGTCTTAGTAATTTTGCTGCAAATATACTTACATTTCGGTAAGAAACCAATTAAAATTGCGTTATTTTTCGTTAATCTTGTAATTTTTGAGAAAATTGTTATAATTTTTGTTCTTTTTTTCAACAAAAACTATTATCTTTGCCGCAGAATATCGTTTAACCACATAATTATTACCTTAAAAAATGAAACGCTATCTTTTCCCTGCCGATTATATGGCAGATCCATCAGTACACGTTTTTGATGGCAAGATTTACATTTACCCTAGCCATGACTGGGAAGCATCAAATGTAGAAAACGACAATGGTGATCAGTATATCATGAAAGACTATCACGTTCTTTCTATCGATGGCGATCCGATGACCGGTGAGGTTACCGATCATGGTTGCGTGCTCCGTCAGGAGGACATTCCATGGGCTGGCCGTCAGCTTTGGGACTGCGACGTACAGGAGTACATCCAGGAGGTTCCTACCAACGCTGAGGAGCAGGCTGCAGGAATGGGCTTCAGCAAGAAGATCAAGAAGTATATCATGTACTTCCCATTGAAGGATCGTAACGACGTATTCCACTGGGGTACCGCTATCGCTGACAATCCTGCAGGTCCATTCATCCCACAGCCAGCACCAATTCCTGGTTCATACAGCATCGATATGTGTGCATTCCGTGATGACGCTGACGATGAGGTATACGTTTACTTCGGTGGTCTCTGGGGTGGTCAGCTCCAGCGCTATAAGGACAACATCCACCTCGAGGAGCCACATCTCCCAGAGGGTAAGGAGGACGCTCTCCCAAGCCGTTGCGTACGCTTGACCAAGGATGGTATGAATTATGCTGAGGCTCCACGTCCAATCCTCGTTGTCGATGAGGAAGGCAATCCTCTCAAGGCAGACGATCCACACCGCTTCTTCGAGGCTTCTTGGACCTTCAAGAAGGACGGTAAGTACTACTTCTCATATTCTACCGGTGACAGCCACCTCCTCTGCTATGCAGTAGGTGACAATCCTTATGGTCCTTTCACCTATCAGGGTGTCATCCTTACTCCAGTAGTAGGTTGGACCACTCACCATGCTATCATCGAGTTCAAGGGCAAGTGGTATCTCTTCCACCACGACTCAGTACCTTCAGGCGGTAAGTCTTGGCTCCGCAGCTTGAAGGTTTGTGAGATCGAGTGGGTTGATGGCAAGATTAAGACCATCGAAGGAATGGATTAAGAAAAGCCCCTACCCCCAGCCCCTCCCCCGAACGGTGGAGGGGAGTGTTTACACTTCGAGGTAGAATAGTTTTTCTATACTGATATTTATTAACGATTAAACAATAGCTCCAACTAAAACTCCTTTTTACATATTACTCACCTCCACCGTTCGGGGGAGGGGTCAGGGGGTAGGGGCTTCTACTATATTATGGCTTCTGTTGACGAATCAAAAGGCTTTTACAAGCTAAATTGGACACAACGAATCGGCTTCGGTTCGGGTGACCTTGCTCAGAACTTGATTTTCCAGGTAACTTGTACTTACCTGACCTTCTTCTTTACCGATATCTATGGACTCGATGCCGCTGCTGTTGCTTTGATGTTCACCGTTGGTAACGTCTTGAATGTAATCTGGGACCCTATCGTAGGTGCTCTCATCGATAAGAGCAATCCAAAGTATGGTAAGTATCGTTCTTACTTGCTTTATGTAGGTGTACCTCTGTCTATTTCGGCTATCCTCTGTTTCTATGATGGCTTCAGACCTTCTATTGTCTACGCGTACATTACTTATATTGCAATGACCTTGCTCTATACGTTTATTAATGTACCTTATGGCGCTTTGAACTCATCTTTGACCCGTGATACCGAGGAGATCACCATCCTGACCTCTGTTCGTATGTTCATGGCTAATGTAGGTGGTTTGGCAGTAAACTCTGGTCTTCCTCTCGTAATCGGCCTCTTCGCAGTGGCTGCTGGCGATGGTCTTCCAAAGGACTCACACGCTTGGTTCGTTACCATGAGCCTCTACGCTATCGTAGGTATGGCACTTCTCATCTTCTGCTTCTCACAGTGTAAGGAGCGCGTCGTAATGGACGCTAAGGAGAGTGAGAACGTGAAGATCTCTGACCTCTGGATGGAGTTCGGTAGCAACCGTCCACTCCGTATCATCGCATTCTTCTTCATCACTGCTTTCGCTATGATGTCTATCGGTAATGCTGCTGGTGCTTACTTCATCAACAGCAACATGCATGGTACCGCTGCAGAGCTCTCTATCTTCATGGCTTTGGGTTCTATTCCATCATTCATCTTTATGCCACTCGTTCCTGCTATCAAGAAGGCTATCGGCAAGAAGAACATGTTCTATGCATTCCTCGGCTGCGCTATCATCGGTATGGTTATGCTCTACGTGATTGCTAAGATGGAGACTCCTTCTATGATGTGGGTATACGTTGCACAGTTCATCAAGTCAACTGGTGTCATTGTTGCTACTGGTTACATGTGGGCTCTCGTTCCTGAGGTTATCTCTTACGGTGAGTGGAAGAGCGGTAAGCGTATCGCTGGTATCGTAAATGCTTTGACAGGTATCTTCTTCAAGGCAGGTATGACCCTCGGCGGTATCGTTACTCCAGCTGTTCTCGCTTACGTAGCATACAACAGTGAGACCATCGAGCAGTCGCCATTGGCAGAAGAGGGTATCCTCTGGCTCGTATGTGTTATCCCTGCAGCTCTCCTCCTTCTTGCTATGTTCATCATCTCTAAGTATGAGTTGACTGACGACAAGATCGATGAGATCAACAAGGAGATCGAGGCTCGTAACAAGTAATCAATTTTGCTTGTAAATATAAAATAATAATGACCTGCGACTTCCAAAAGGTCGCAGGTCATCTTTTTTAATCATAACATTAATCAAACATTATCTATGAGGAAAATTTTGATGTTATTGGTGGTTTCCTCTCTCGTCCTTTCTTCATGCAGTACCGAACGTAGAGCTCTGCATCAGATGCGTAATCTCACCGAGAAGATTGAGGCACGTGGCGACTACTATGAGAAAGAAGACTGGGAACGCGCTTATGAGCGCTATAAGAAGATCGATGAGAAGATTGACAAGTCAAAGCTTACACAGGAACAGGCGAAGGAATACGGCGAACTCAAAGGCCGTGCTGTCGCTAAGTTCGCTAAGAGTAAGGTTGAGAGTGTAGTCAATGGAGTCGCGAAGTATATCAATCAGGGTATTGGTATCCTGAAGGGTATTATTGACGGCTTGAATAATTAAATCTCTAGAAAAAACTAGTTTATTCTTTACTATAGCAAATAATAGGATTATACGTCGTGGCATCCTCTTTACAGTACCGTAAAAAGGATGCCACGATCTTTGCATATCTTCCACGGTACTGTGACAGGGATGCCACGATCTTCGCATATCTTCTACGGTACCGTGACAGGGATGCCGCGATCTTTGCATATCTTCCACGGTACCGTGACAAGGATGCAATAATCTCCACATATCTTCTACTGTTCCGTGGTAGATATGTGGAGATTATTTATGGTCTTTCGGAAGATCAGATACCGAGCTTCTTCTTCAACTGTGCAGGAATAGCGTTCTTATGAACCATGATATAGATGGTCTTAGCGCGAACGAAGCTCTCAGACATGTTGAGGAAGCCTCCGTTGCTGTTGCGCTCAGTACCCCATGAGTTCTTGGTGATGTAATACTTGGTGCCATTCTGATCCTTTACGATACCGGTGATGTGCATGAGGTGGTCGTCGGTTGTTACGAAGCTTTCGTAGCCTTCCTGACGGATCTCCTGTGTCACATTGATCTCAGGACATGGAGCCTCGAACTTGTAAGCCTCCTCCTGACGCTCTGCAGGAGTCATGTTCTCGAAGCGCGCGCGATCGGTACCAGAGAAATCCTCTACTTTTTCTACAGCAGGATTGATGGCAACACCATTCTTGTGTGAGAAACCCTTTTCGCTGACGTCGCCGTCCCAACAAACAGTATAGCCGTTGTTGATAGCATAATCCATCACCTCGATCATCTCATCGAGTGGTACGTTATACTGACGAGCATTCTCCCAGTTGTCCATAACCTCTACAGCAAATGGCTGGTAGAATGGCTTGTGGTTGAAGCTGGTGATCTCAACATAATCGTCCATATTGAGGCCAAGGCTAGCTGCAAAGCTCTTAGGAGTATATTCCTTACCTTTGTAGTTGAACTTCTCTGGGAGAGGGCCAAGATAGGAGTCGAAGATATTGTTTAGAATCTTGTAGTACTCTGGAGAGCGCTTCTTCATCTTAACGCCGATCTGTGCGATGCCGTTGACATACTGCTGGAGCTCACCATGGTTGTGACGATCCGAATTGTAGTTGATACCATTATAAACTTCCTCAGGAACGATGCCAACCTGATTGAAAGCGTTCATCCAAGTGTGTGAGAGGCTACCAGGACCTGTATTGCCACGACCATGACGGAGGTAGTTGTCCTCGAGCTGGTTCATGTACTTCTGACGGACGATGAACATCTCAGAGAGATCATACTCGCCCTTGCCCATACGGAGGAGCTCGGTCTCCATGAACGAGGTGGTAGCGAAACACCAGCAGGTGCCGGTGCGGGCCTGATTCTTAACTGGGGTAGTCTTGAGAGACTTAACGGTGGTGAACTGATAACCAGACTCCTGGGCGGTGGCCATAGTGGCGCCGGCGAGGAGGGAGGCCAACAAGATTGACTTTTTCATATTTTTGGGGGATATTAAGGGATATTTGGGGATATTAAGGGATATTAAGGGACGTTACAAACAGATGCGCGAGGATTCTTTGAGGGGATATTAAGGGACGTTACAAACAGTTACGTGAGGATTCAAGGGCG
>JAZUIL010000204.1:0-17867 GCA_045642245.1 Bacteroidales bacterium | reverse complement strand
ATTACAAAGACAAGCAAGGATGGTATAGATTAATCTTCTAAAATAGTCTTACAAGCACAATCGCGTAGCAGGCTATCAATTCCTCACTCCTCACTCCTAATTCCTAATTTAAAAAATGATCGAAGTAAAGAATTTTATCGGTTTGGCAAGCGATCATGCAGCTTTTCCTCTCAAGCAGTTCGTGAAGAAATATCTTGACGAGAAGGGTATTGCATGGAAGGACTATGGCACATTGACCGAAGAGTCATGCAACTATGCTACCTATGGCCACGCTCTTGCTAACGCAGTAGAGGCAGGTGAGTGCTATCCTGGTATCGCTATGTGTGGTTCAGGCGAAGGTATCACTATGACCTTGAACAAGCATCAGGGTATCCGTGCAGGCTTAGTATGGCAGCCAGAGATCGCTCACCTCATCCGCGAGCACAACAACGCTAACGTCATCGTCTTCCCTGGCCGTTTCATCAGCGAGGAGACTTGCCGCGCATGTCTTGACGAGTATCTCAACACCGAGTTTGCTGGTGGTCGTCATCAGCAGCGTATTGAGGATATTCCAGTTAAGGGCTAAGAAAAGTAAATAAGAGTAGTAAAAAAGGAGTGAAAGGGACGTTTGTGTCAGCGGCTCCAACATTTAGCAGCATGACTAACGTCCCTTTCACTACCTTTTCACTACTCTTTCACTCCCTTTAAGAACCCTTCACCAAGCAGAAGTCCAGTTCCTTCTTGATGAACTCCTTGTCGAGGTTCTGACCGATGAAGACAATTTTCTGCATACGATCACCATACTGGTCATCCCAGTCACGACGGAGGTTAGCATCACGCTCCTTCATCATCTCCAGTTCATTAGCTGGCATAGTAGCGAACCACTGACCTGCCTGACGAACTGACACCTGCTTACCGGCCTGTTCGAAGAGGTAGCACATATCGTTCTCTCCTTCGAAGTAGCAGATACCCTTGGCACGGATGATGTTCTTTGGCCATTTACGAGCTACGAAATCGTCGAAACGGCCAAGATACATTGGTTCGCGACGATAGTAAACGTAGGTTCCGATACCATACTCCTCAGCCTCACCTTCATCGTGGTGATGGTGATGATGATGGTGGTGATGGCCATGATGATGCTCATGCTCTTCTTCATGGTCATGATGATGTTCGTGTTCGTCCTCGTCATCATCGTCGTCGTGATCATGATGATGGTGGCAATGCTCATCGCAGACATGATCCTCATCCTCCTCGTCATGATGGTGGTGATGGTGTTCATGACCTTCTTCCTCTTCATCATGGTGACGATGGTGTTCATGCTCCTCCTCTTCATCGTCGTCGTCATCGTGATCATGTTCATGAGGATCACCCTCAATCTCCTGAATCCAAGCCGCAGAGGTAGCCACTTTATCGAAGTCGAACATATCGGTGTTGATCAGCTTGTCCAGATCCACATTGCCATAGTCGCACTCGATGATCTCGGCCTTTGGCTGGAGCGTACGGACGATCTGCTTCACGCAACCGAGTTCCTCAGGAGAGACTTCTGAAGCCTTATTGAGCAGGATGATATTACAGAACTCAATCTGCTGAATCACGAGGTTCTCGATGTCCTCCTCACCGATCGAAGGCTTCATCAGATCGTTGCCATTAGCAAACTCATCGCGCATACGAAGCGCATCGACTACGGTCACGATACAGTCGAGGTGCATATAAGTATCAGTATCCATCACATCAGCTCCCATGTCAGGAATCTGCACTATGGTCTGAGCGATAGGACCTGGCTCACAGATACCGCTGGCCTCGATAACGATATAGTCGAAGCGGCGCATACGAGCAATGTCGCGCAACTGCTCCACCAAATCCATCTTCAGTGTGCAGCAGATACAACCGTTCTGCAGCGCCACGAGGCTGTCGTCTTTCAGACCTACGACTCCACCTTTCTCAATGAGGTCAGCATCGATATTCACTTCACCGATATCGTTGACAATCACGGCAAACTTAATACCTTTCTTATTGTTTAAGATACGGTTGAGCAACGTCGTCTTACCGCTACCCAGGTAGCCTGTAAGCAAAAGTATTGGAAGATCTTGATATTCCATATTGATTCTATAAAATTATCATTCTGCTCCGAGCTTGCTCGCGTGGAGCGACGCGTAACAACAAAGCTAAAGATCTCTCACGCTAAAGAGATTACAATGCGATGCCTTTCGGCGGCAAAGGTACACATTTTAAATAATATAAGCAAACAATCTGCACAAATTCTGCACAATGAGCCAGAACGGATCTACAAAAAAGCAGCTCGAGACCATGAGCATCGGCGATCATCTGGAAGCGCTTCGACAGTCGCTCTTCCGCATAGCTGGTGTTGTTTTGGTGTGTGGCATTGGCATCTTATGCTTCAAGGAAGAGACCTTCCGCCTGCTTTTAGCGCCAAAGGAGTACGATTTCGTTACCTTCCGCGTCATTGAGCAACTGGCAGCATGGTTTGCATCGCTCATGGGAGAAACCGAGAGCTTCCACTTCGAACCATACGACATCCAACTCATCAGCACCGAGCTCTCTGCTCAGTTTATGATGCACGTCAGCGCCTCGGTCAGTCTCGGTGTACTCCTCGCCTCTCCTTATATATTATATGAGATCCTGCGCTACGTAAGTCCAGCGCTTTATGACAACGAGAAGAAGTACTCCGTCCTCGTCACCACATGCATCTACGTGCTGTTCATGCTAGGTGTATTGATGAATTACTTCGTCCTCTTCCCTATCTCGTTCCGTTTCTTAGGCACCTATCAGGTCGATGCATCGGTGCAGAACATCATTACGCTCGATAGCTACATCTCCACCTTCACCTCCCTGACTTTCACCATGGGGCTCGTCTTCCAGCTCCCTATCATCAGCTGGATCATGGCCAAGATGGGATTACTCAAAGCCTCATTCATGACCCGTTACCGCCGTCACGCGTTCTTCGGTATCATGGTACTTGCGGCCATCATCACGCCTCCAGATATTTTTACGCTGATACTGGTCACTATACCGCTTTATTTGCTGTATGAGGTGTGTATACATATTGTGAGGAAGGTCGAGAAATAAAATGAATACTTTCTAAAATTCAAAAAGCTCAAAAAATATACCTTTTCTGGGAATTTTATCAAGAATTATGGTCTAATATTTGGTTTCATTGTAGAAATCATCTATCTTTGCACCAACAAAATGCTTGAGTTATGGCAAAGAATGATTATGTAATGGTTTCACCTCAAGTGACACATTATCAAGATTGGGCAAAGGGCCAGATTATCGAAGTTGAAGATAATCCTTGGCGTGGTACTGTCATTGTTGTCCGAATGGAAAATGGTGACGTATTTTGGGACGTAGAAGACTATTTTGAGAAGGTCGCATAATATGAACGGATACGCCCTCAGTTTCGACATGGACATAAAACTGCTAAAGCAGTACTATGGCGAACCCTACAACCCTGCATACCTTGAAATCAAGAAGACACTTGAAAAATGCGGCTTCTTCTGGTTTCAGGGCAGCACCTATATGTCTGGAACATCCGATTTAACTTCGCTTTTTAATGCCATGATGACGCTTAAGAAAATCGATTGGTTCTGCAAATCAGTTCGAGATATAAGAGGGTACAAAGTAGAAGATTGGTCAGATTTCACAGCTTTGATCAAAGAACCGTAACTATCCGTTTTCACATTCAATATTAATGTAAAAATAGAAAATGGCCTCCACAATCCTTAGCGAAAGTGGAGGCTTTTGTTGATTTATTAGTTATACCAAAGCGAAAGACATTTCGGTTATTATTGTAGTCTGAATGTAATAGGAATAGTGATTTTTCCGTCAATAGCTTCGCGCGTATTTTCCCTAAGCAACCACTTAGGCATATTGTTTATCAAGCGTATAGCCTCAGCGTCTAAAGAAGGGTCTATTCCATGAAGCACCTCAACAACCTTCGGGGAACCATCCAAATCAGCTTCGACAAGAAGTGTAACGCACCCCTGTATTCCTTTTTCTTCAGCAGAAACTGGATATCGAAGATTCTTGTTGATATATTCATTCAAAGCTTTGCGTACTTCGTCACTAGACATAGGCGAAGTCAAAGCATTACTAGCTTCACCCTCAGACTTAGGCGAGAGTCTCTCTGTCTTCTCTGCAACCGTCACTGGTTTTAAGTTAACCGCAAAACTCTTTGAGTACCATGTCATCTCTGCAGTTCCGGCTCTTCCCATTCTCTCTACATCTAGAAGGATATGTTTTTGTAGGTATTCATCTATGATCGAAAAATCAGTTTGGGAGACACTACCAGTACGCACATCTGACTTAAAAGATTTTTTACATTCATCGTTTTCGAACATAAAGACATACTTATCTTTACCTATGTAAAGGTGCTCCCATTTGCCTTGTTTGCGACCTTCTTCATCAAACTGCCCCGTGATATAGGTATCCGTACCACTTTTGTATTGATAATTACCAACGAGGGCATTATCCTTAAATGTGGCATATATAGATTTCAACAACCGATTTGACTTATCCCTTTCTTCATATTTGAACGGGCCGTTCAACATGCCGTTTTTATATTCCTCTGTCACAATAACACGTGGAGTACTGCCCAGACTTTTGGTGTAAGTCCATTTACCATCCTTCACATTGTTCTTGTATCTGCCCGTTGCCTTATCTGTACCCAGCAAATGGATGTTATATGTAAAGTTCCCATCATAGATTCGTTGCCCCATCTCATCCTCATAATAGGTATAAGTGGCTTCCCCTTCCCAGCTTTGACTGCGATTGTCGGGATAAACGCCAGAGTAGGTTTTATGAGTCTGGGCATGTCCTATGCTAACAATAGATAGAATGAGAACAACCAGCAGAACAAATTTAGTTATATGTATTCTCATAATCATTGTATTTTTCAATGGTTCTACATCATTAAAGATCCCAATCTCTTACCTCATTCGTAAGTCCGCCAAGTGTTGTTATATCTTCTTCTTCAAGTTCCTCGTCATAGATGACCGACAGAACATGTACAGAGTGGTTGTCGTAAATAATTTTCATCAGGAATTCACGACCATAGTCTGTCGTTCCCGAATAGATTCCTGTATCACCATAACTGGCTACGGTTGCAATCTGCTCTACAGATCCTACAACATGTCCGGCATCAGGATATACTACAGTTGCCCAACTTCCCAACTCCCAATAGCATACTTCCATATTATATGTTGACCAAACAGCTCCTTCAATGATGTCAATATCTGGACACTCCTGTCGCTGGAAGTCAGATGGAATACGGAAACCGTAACCAGTATTCATCCAAGAAGACTTATCAACCGAATCATTTGAAGATACACGAGCTTGCATTGCAGCAATTTCATCTTCATCTCCAAATCCATTCTTTACATTCTCTACATACAAACTCTGCGAAACAGCCCACATGAGAAGTATAAGCACAGCGAGAACGACAAGCGAGACGGTGTCCTTGGTCGTAAGTTTTGCCTTAGGATCAACAGCCTCACCTTTCTGGCAGAGGAATACCAGAAGGATAATATTCACAACTGGGATAAAACCGAGTATTGACAACCAGCCACTCTTGCCTGTGTCATGCAGGCGACGAATCACCATGCAAATGCATGTATATGTAGCAAGCAAAAGCAATGCACAACTGATGAATATTGATATCTTGTGCGATGCAAGACCACTCACTCCTGCACCAATATAGATGTAGAATTCCACCAAAGCAGAAAACATATACATTATAAAGGACATCGTCAAGCCCGTAATTAAGGCGAACTTCCAATACTCACCTCTTGAGATGCTTCCTTCACTTTTGAAACGATACAGTTTCCAGATACGTTCGCTGTAGAATGGGATGAATCCGCGATCAAAATACTCACGATCTTCTTCTGACATCTTTGTCTGAGATTCAACCTCAGTCACTTTTGTCTGCTCTTTTGATGAGATAATAGCAGGTTCTTGAGTTTCATTAGCCGGTTCTTTATCCAACCACTCACCACAATGCTTACATTTTTTAGCAACTGCTAGGATCTCTTCTCCGCAATAAGGACAGATTTTCTTTTCTTCCATGATCTTGTTATTTTTAATAGTTTATTAAATGTGTTTATAACAGAATAATCAAAAAATTTGTTATACACACAAAAAAAGGAGTATAAGCTTTCTTCTTATGCGTTTAGCTAAGAGGCGTGCCTAGGAATGGAACCTCTACTACTGATAAGAATACTAGCTTATACCCCAAAGGGATAAAAGCGAACTAATTATATCAGTAGTAGAAGATACCACCTCCACAAAAAAGGCAGAATCCCCATTACAGTATTACTCCTGTTATTTATTCCAAAGTTGTTTCCTAGGCACCTTTGCTAAACGCGAAATAATAGCTTTGCTTCAATATGATGTTATGTAGTGTATCTGTTTTGTATTATAATCTTTTTTTATAGTTTGGTTGCAAATGTAAGTATTATTTTGATATAGTGGAAATCTTCAACGCTATTTTAACACAAAAATCAGTTATAATAAACAATTCATTGGAAGAATTACGATAGGATTGTCATATTTACGTACTGTAATATGATGTCTGGACTTCAGTTTGTCATATTTACGTACTGTAATATGACGTCTGGACTTCAGTTTGTCATATTTACGTACTGTAATATGACGTCTAGGCTTCAGTTTGTCATATTTACGTACTGTAATATGACAAACAAGAAGAAAAAGAGGGTTTTCAGGAACTAGGATATCTTTTATTTCAGCGTTGACACTTATTTCAGATAATCAGCAATAAAGTTCTGACGTGGTTTCAAGTATTCTTTCTCCCACAACGGACGCCAGTAACCTTCTGGCCAAGCATGTGTGCGATACGGGACACAGTTGACGGTTTTCTTGCCTTTCGCTGCATTGAGCGAAGACCAGACGGAGGAAGGAGGACAAGTAGTGTCGATGAGACCCATTTCACAGAAGATCTCGGCATTAGAATGAGCGAGGAGCAATGAACCATCGAAGTAAGGAAGCGAAGCATCGAGCATCTCCTGACTAAGATCCGGATGATTCTCGATAGGCTGTGGCCAACCACCACGACGACCTACACGCGTACCACCTAAATCCTGAATAGCTGGCACATTGAGCACCACTGCACTTACGCGGTTATCAAGTCCTGCAGCAGCTACAGCCTGTCCACCACCCTGGCTCTCACCGATCACGAGGATACGCTTACCATCCCACTCCGGCTGTTGTGTCATATATTCGATGGCACGAAGCAGACGCAGATACATTCCCTTGAAATAATAGGTCTCACGGTCGTACGGATTATACTCGAAGTAATCCTTTAGCATACCGTCTTCCAGCATCTTATAATACTCCGTAGGCTGACCATTGAGGTAACCATGTGCATTGATATCGAGACTCAACGCTCCATTGCCAAGCGCTGCATTTCCCACACACTCACCTACCTGACAGCGGCACCAGTCGCCACTCACACCTGCTGCACGGCAGAGGATAATGATAGGCAACGACTTCGGTTTCGCATCCACTGGCTTAGCCATGTAAGCTCGTACAGGAGCAGGACCGAGGCAATTGATCTCCACGTCCTGACAAGCATATTTATTCTGCGCCCATTCTGGCACATCCAAAGCAGTAGTTTTTACCTGCATAGGCAATGACTTCAACTGCGCCTTCTGATCCTCCCAATACGACATCAGATCAGCAGGCTCTGCATAACCAGCCTTAAAACCTTCAGGAGCCACTACGAAACCGATTCCTTCGGTCTTATCATCGGCCAATGCTAATTCCACCATCACAGCGCAAGTACTGTCATACGCCTTCTCATAAAGCGTGAAATCCGAGGTCTTTGGCAAGAGGCTGAATTCGCGTGCTACGATGTTATTCTCATAAATACGTACCTTGAGAGAATCGTTCACCACACCTTCTGCATGGCAGGTCACGAGCGCCTTCTCTCCTTTTTGATAGACTCCGCTCTCGTTGTTGATAGAGAGCTTATAGGTCTGAGCATGAAGAGGGAGCGCTAAAGACAACGCAGTTAAGGCAGAAAAAAGAAAACCTTTCGAAAACATACCTTACAGCATTAGAAGTAGTTGTTTCTGATTTCTTTAGCAATGTAGCGACCCATCAGCTCCTGACCTGGACGATCAGGATGCAATCCGTCACGCAGATAACGATGACCAGCGCCATCCTCGAGCTTCTCTGTGATACCACACTCCGAATAACAGTCGATCATCTGCACAGACAACGCCTGACAGATCTTCTTCAGGATCTCAATCTTCTGCAAGTTACCTTCGTTATGTTCAGGACGTGATGACTGAATCGGAGTGCAGACAAAAACACGGCAGTTAGGGAAACGCTCGATGATCGTCTGGATTGACCAACGTGCACCACCAGCCATGGTGGTTACATCCACCTCATCAAGACTCTTGCCTTTCAAAGCCTCCTCAGCCGAACCAAAGTTGCTGTCGTTGGTACCCATAGAGAATACGAATACATCCGGCTCAGGATACTCCCCAGCCTCCACCTCAGCGATGAACTTCTGGATGTGAACCTTCGACGTGTTGTTATGACGCATACGCATCTCCAAAGCATCTTCTGTTGGTTCCCAACCTGGAGAAATACCTACGAAACCCTCACAGCCATAATCCTGTGTATCCGCATGACAGGCCCAAGTAGAAGAACCTACAGCCACGTTGTGATGAGTAGCAAAGCCAAGCTTCTCCACCACGGTAGCCGACCACTGATTACCTGCGGTGATGCTATTGCCATCGCAACCAAAGTTCATCTTCGAGAAATCAGCAAACCCTTGCGCCTGCAGCCCTAAAGCCATCAGAGAAGCAAAGAGAGAAACAAATATCTTTTTCATATCGTATGTGTTTTTGATTAATTTTGACGCTGCAAAGATAGCCACATTATCGATATGACATTACACCAATCTTGGCTTTTTCATATACTTTGCGCAATATAACTCCTAAAAACGTCTTTTTCATTCATAATAAAGGGATTTCGCGCCAATATCACTTATCTTATCTTCAATTATTCGACGAGCCGACCCGATAAAGATGCATCGATATATCCTACCTTTGCAGCGTCATTCAGACAAGCAAGTATAACTTTAAACCTTTAGGATTATGATTAACTCAACCATCTACAAAATGCTCAACAAGCAGATCAATGCAGAGATCTGGTCGTCTTATCTCTACCTGAGTATGTCACTCTTTGCCGAAGCGCAGAACTATCGTGGCATCAGCAACTGGTTCTACATCCAGTCACGCGAAGAACTGGACCATTCACGGATGATCCAGAAGTACATTATGGCACACAATCTCAAGGTGCAGTTGCTCCCGATCGCCGAAGTCCCGACATCCTGGGCCTCACCTCTTGAGATGTTCAAGCAAGCGCTCTCACACGAGCAGACCATAACGCGCAAGATCAACGACATCATCAATCAGGCGCAAGGAGAACGCGACTACACCACCTGTAACATGCTGTCCTGGTTTGTCGACGAACAGCTGGAAGAAGAAGAGAATTGCTCAAGACTCATCCAGCAGTTCGAGTTAGCAGGAGACATGCCGTGCTACTTCATGCAGATCGACTATGAACTACAGCAACGACAGTACGAACCGAATGACATGAAGGCTCATGCCAAGTGGTATGCATAAGGCAATTTATCTCAAAGCTGACTATCTATCCGAGATGTCATTACATAAAAGCGAGACAGGGCGTGAATCACTTCAGGCCCTGTCTCTTTTTGAAATTCTATACTTTTTAATACCTTCTGTGGCCATCTCCAGAAAGTCTGAATCCAGAGACAGCCTGTTGTTCAAAAGTGCTTTTTCTTATCAGGCGATCAAATCCTCGAAAGCCTCAGCCTGCGCTCCTTCAAGGAAGCAAAGCTTGCTATAAGGAATAAACTCGCCTCTCTGACGCTCGAACACCTGGAATGCAGCGAACTGGCAGTCGTCAGACATACACATATCCAGACGATAATCGCCATGCTCTGAAGTCTGCATCTCAGAAGCCGCCTCAAGCGCCATCTTCGGATCGTCACCCTCAGCAATCTGCTGAAGGATTCCGGCTTCACGTGCATCGTAGAAGTTACGGAACGACTCAATGTTGCTTCGGGTTGGCTGATAGCATACACGCTCAAACAAGCCGAAGAACTTATGTGTCTCTACCTTTGGATGAAGCGACACAAGATTTGATATTTCGATGGTGTTAAATTTTGACATAATAGTATATATAATAAGGTAAGTATTTCTTAAGAATAAAAAAGAAGGAAGCTTAAGAGGCTTTGTTTTCTTCAGACATATCATCCGTTCCCAGTCGACGACCGAAGCCTCCTGTCACGCCTGGTGAGTCTTTAGGCTTGACCACTACACTGTCTCCTTCCTGCCAGATACTGCGGTCTTCCTTATTGTTGTAAGATCGAATTTTATCGATTCCGTTGAGCGCAAGTGAAAAAAGAATCACCACGCTAAAAAATACCACCACGATCATAATCATAAAAATTTTGTTTTGACGCCGCAAAGGTAGAGGTTTCTGTCTGATGAAAAAAGAAAAGTCTATTGATTGTTTCGATAGTGCTAATCGGAGTTTGCTTATCGATAAAAACGATAGCATTATAGAATAATAATGGAAGGAATATGATGCACGACCACAAAAACTAACTAAATTTGCACCCCGAAAAGTTTAATTAATCCGAGAAAAGATGGAACTTCGACAACTTCGATACTTCGTCAAAGTGGCAGAGCTTAGCAGCTTCAGCGAAGCATCACGTCAGTTAAATATCACGCAGAGTACGCTCTCGCAGCAGGTACGCCAACTAGAAAACGAACTCGGTGTAGACCTTCTGATGCGTGACTCTCACCATGTGCGTCTGACCGATGTCGGAGAAGCCTTCCTGCCTCAGGCGCGTAAGACGCTTTTCGATGCTACCACCTGCATTGACCGTATACGCGACATACAGCAGCTCGGATCAGGCGAGTTGAACATCGGCTCTACCTACTCGTTCCTGCCTCTGCTTAAGGAGACCGTGCTACAGTTCATCAAACAGTATCCTGGCGTGAAGCTCAACATCTGCTGTCACAGCATGGAGACACTGATGACGATGCTCAACGAGAGAAAGATCGACCTGGCGCTCAGCTACAAGTCATCCATCGTACATCCGGAGATTTCGTCACACATCATGTTCGACAACCGTCTGGCCGTGGTGGTAAGCGACACACATCCACTGGCCAGCCAGGACACCGTACGACTGGCCGACCTGGAGCGTTTCCCATTTGCTATGCCAGCCAAAGGCCTGCAGGCACGTAATACGTTCGATCGCATTGTCGATGGCCTTGACTATCGCTTCAACATCCGTCTTGAGATCAACGAGGTCAACGTCCTGCTCGACCTCGTACGCGCTTCCGATCATCTGTTTACCGTGGTCAGTCAGGCCGCTGTGACCCGCACACCTGGCTTGAAGGCTTTGAGACTCGATCAGGCTGGCACACAGATGGAAGGCTCGTTCCACATCCTGCAGGACGCCTATATGAAACGCTCTACCAAAGAGTTTCTCCGCATGCTATGCGAGAACCGCTCCTACGGCATGGCGCTGATGGAAATCTTCTGATTTATTATTTTTGAATTCTATATTTAAGGTATCTTCATTTTTTAATTGTAAAATCTGCATTTAGAAATGTGGTTTAGTAATTTGTTTCTTCAGCCAGGCGTGGCACACAGCGTGTTATTAGTGTCACTGGCCATCGCATTCGGCCTGGCTCTCTCACGCGTCAAGATCGGCGGCGTGTCACTCGGTGTTACATGGGTTCTTTTTGTCGGTATTGTAGCCAGCCATTTCGGCCTGGTGCTCGATGCCACCACTTCTCATTTCGTCAAGGAGTTCGGCCTGATCCTATTTATCTATAGCATCGGCCTGCAAGTAGGTCCAGGCTTCTTTGCCTCGTTCCGCAAAGGCGGCATTACGCTCAATCTCCTTGCCACTGGCATCATCCTCCTGGGTAGCGTCACGGCTTATCTCATCCACGTCGTTACAGGCGAGGATCTCTACGCCATGATCGGCGTACTCTATGGCGCTGTGACCAATACTCCTGGCCTTGGTGCCGCACAGCAGACCTTCTCCGACATGCACAATGGCGCATCCAATTCCATCTTCGCACAAGGTTACGCCGTGGCTTATCCTTTAGGCGTTGTCGGCATCATCCTAGCCATCGTCCTCATCCGCCTCATCTTCCGCATCAACTTCAAGGAGGAGCAGCAGCTCTACGAACATAACAACAGCATGGAGTCAGAGCAGTTGCAGGCCGTCACTCTCGAGGTGACCAACGACGCTGTCTGTGGCCGCACCATCAAAGAGCTCAGCCAGCTCTCTGGCCGCGACATGGTAGCTACACGCCTTCTGCATCAACAGACCGAGAAGATCGAACTTGCCAAGGCGGAGAGTACACTCCAGAAAGGCGATCGTCTCTTCATAGTCGGCAAGCCAGAGGATGTCGAGGCCTTCACCCTCCTTCTCGGTCGTAAACTCGATGACGTCGACGAGCAGCAGTGGGACGAAGAGAAGAACAACAACCTCGTATCAACACGTGTCGTAGTGACCAATCCAAAGATGCAAGGCAAGCGCCTCGGTGACCTCGATCTCCGTCGCACCTTCCACGTCACCTTCACTCGCATCAAGCGTGCAGGTATCGACCTCATCGCACAGCGCTCACTCATCCTCCAGCTTGGTGACCGCGTCACCGTCGTAGGTTCGGCCGACAATGTCAAGAAGATCGAGGAGCTCCTCGGCAATTCCGTCAAGCGCCTTGACCAGCCAATGCTCTTCTCTACCTTCCTCGGCATCGCATTGGGTGTCCTCCTTGGTTCAATGCCAATCTTCTTCCCAGGCATGCCAGTACCAGTCAAACTCGGCTTGGCCGGAGGTCCGCTCATCGTGTCTATCCTCCTTTCATGCTACGGTCCTAAGTTCCGCCTTGTCACCTACACCACCAACTCTGCCAAACTTCTGATGCGAGAGATCGGCATCTGTATGTTCATGGCCGCCGTAGGCTTAGGCGCTGGTGTAGGTTTCGTCGACACCGTCCTTGGTGGAGGCTACTGGTGGGTACTCTATGGCTTCCTGATCACCTTCCTGCCATGTCTGCTCATCGGCGTCATTGCCCGTTTGGTCTTCCATCGCAGCTACTTCACCATTGCAGGTATGATCAGTGGCGCTATGACCGATCCACCGGCATTGGCTTATAGCAACAGCATCTGTGGCAACGATCAGGCCTCTGTCGCCTACTCTACCGTCTATCCGTTGTCCATGTTCTTACGCGTGCTTGTCGCACAGATTCTTGTGCTGATGGCACTCTGATCCGGCTCCGATAACATAAAGTAAATAACAAATCACCATCCTCGTCACTATTACATGATACGAGGATGGTGATATTATTTTTGTACGTTACTCAGTAACTCAATACTTGATCCACTTACTCAGATCCATCTTGTTCTTGAAGTCAGGCGAGATACCGATATCGCGAGTATCTGCACTGTTATCTCCTAAGAGGAACTTATCGATGAAGGCCTCAACCTCAGCGTACTGATACTCTGAGAGCATGCAGTGAGGATGTCCGCCAAGGATGGAATAACCTACACGGTCGGCAATGCCATACTGCTGCCATACCTTACGAGCAGCGTTGACAGAGACGTAACCTGAAGGATCGGCCAGCCACTGATAGTCGGTGTTACCCAACATCAGGAAAGCGCGAGGACAAATCATCGCACAAAGCTCGTGATGATCGTATGGCAGACGATAGACGCTGTCGCCATGGAACGTCTCTCGCAAAGATTCCTTAAACCAGTGATAGTCGGTCTTGTCCAGATCCTCCACGCCTTCGAGCGTATGAGATACACGCCAAGCCGCTGCACCGCCACCACCAGGTTCCTGTGCGATGGTCAAAGCTACACGCTCGTCGAAAGCACCACAGAAGAGCGCCATCTTACCAGCGTAAGAGCAACCCGTCACACCGATGTGTTCTGTGTCGATGCGAGTCACCTTAGGACCGAGCTGCTGCAGGCCATCGATAAGTCGGCTCACACCCCACGCCCATTCGCTGTACGCACCATTGTCGATAAGCTCAGGATAGAGGTGTACGAAGCTGTACGAACTACGATCGGTATTGCCACGGAACTGGCCATAGCCATTGACCTGACGCTCGTTATAGTCAAGACGTGCAATCGGACGATTGCGGAAGATCTCGTTAGGCAATGAGTTGTGACTGGTGCCGATCATCAATGGGAATGGACCGTCACCCTCAGGATAGCTGATCACCGTCCAGAGCGTAGCCACGCTGTCGCCTACATGTACGTCCACATAGAGTGTATCACCTGCCATACGAGCCTTAACCTGCGAAGGATTGACCGCAGGCTTTGTACCAATCTCGTAGTGCTGAATCTCCTGTGCGATCTCTGCACGACGCTTCTTCCACTGCGAGAAGTTCTCTGCACGACCACTGCCATCTGACCAAGCCAGAGGATCGGTCAGAGAGCGCACCTCAGGAAGTTTGTCGAACGAAGGGAACACAGGTGCAGGGAAAGCCGCACCCGTATTCTCTACATTATATACTAGTGGTACAGCCACCTCACCTGGAGTCACAACGAGCGGCTTGTTACCCTTGAAGGTAGCCTCATACTCATAGACGCCAAGCTCAGGATAGTACTGCAACTGCTTGAGTCCCTTGAGTGGCTGAGCGCTGCGCAGACGAAGCGTAGCGTTAGCACCTGCCTTGCGAGTGATCGTAGCCTGCTCCAGGCTGCCATCGCTCCACAGCATAGCCACCTCATAGCCACCACGTGCACAGAGGCCAGAGACGCTACCTTCCCACCAAGCTGATGGCAATGCAGGCAGGAGGTGGATCGTAGCCAGGTCCTTCTGCTTCGCATTCTCAGCAATGGCAAGTTCTGACTGCATCAGCATCTCGGCAATACCAGCGGTAGCACCGAAGTTGCCATCGATCTGGAATGGTGGATGAGCATCGAAGAGGTTAGGGAACGTACGGCCATCAGGATACTGGCGCTCCATACCTTCGTTAGGCAAGAGACGGAGCATATTGCTGATGATGGTGTAAGCATGATTTCCATCGAGCATACGCGCCCAGAAGTTGATCTTCCAGCCGAGGCTCCAACCCGTAGCCTGATCGCCACGCTGATTGAGTGTCACGCCCGAAGCCTTCCAGAGCTCTGGCGTATCAAACGCTGAAATCTGGTGCGATGGATAGAGGCCATAGAGGTGTGAGATGTGACGGTGTTCGTCCTTCGGATCGTCGAGATCCTCCATCCACTCCTGCAACTGACCGTACTGACCTACCTGCATAGGAGGCAACTTAGCCAGGAGCTGCTTCAACGTATCCTGATAAGCCGCATCCTTGCCGAGTACACGCGCAGCTAGCATCGCATTGGTGAAGGCGTCACGTACGATCTGATTATCCATCGTACAACCCGCTGTCACAGGCGTTGGCTTACCAGCGCCACCATGTTCAGGACTTACTGATGGCACGGCTACGAGGTAGTCAGCACCCTTGAGGTTCTTACTGAGCTGTGAACCTGCAGGAATAGGCTGCAGATAGTCGATATAGAAGTCGGCCGCACCCTTGATGACCGGGTAATACTTGGCCAACGACTGCTTGTCGAGCGTATAGAGATAGTGCTCCCAGAGATGCGTAGCAAGCCAAGCGCCACCGTTAGGGAACATACCCCAGTCGGCACCATCCACCGGTCCTGCAATACGCCACAGATCCGTGTTATGATGAGCCATCCAGCCACGGCAGTCGTACATCTGACGAGCCGTCACGGCACCGGTCTTACTGAGGTCTTCGATCATCGAGAAGAGCGGACCATTGGTCTCCGTGAGGTTACAGATCTCCGATGGCCAGTAGTTCATCTCGGCGTTGATATTGATGGTGTATTTAGCGTCCCAAGGAGCGTCTTTCTTATCGTTCCAGATACCCTGCAGGTTAGCTGGCTGACCGCCTTCCTGTGACGAACTGATGAGCAGATAACGGCCAAAGTTGAAGAGCAACGCCACCATACCCTGATCCTCGCTACCATAGAAGCGATCCAAGCGCTGATCGGTTGGCAGGAGCATGTTCTCATCATACTTACCGAGCTTCAGGTTTACGCGATTATATTGCTTGTGATAAGCCTCAGCATGACGCTGGTTCAATGCTGAAAAGTCATACTTCAGCGCAGGCTGCAGATAGCTGTTGAGCTTCTGTTCCGCATTACCCGAAACATCATTATAATTCACAAAATTGGTACCAGCACTCACATAGAGCGTAGCCTCCGTAGCGCGGCTGATGATCAGCTGGTGACCCCAACCGTTCATCGCCATCACGCGTCCATCGGTCTTCACCTCAGTGACACACTCTGCATCGAGCTTCGAAGGAATACCCTCATGCTCCACGCCCTTGATCTTAGCGATAAGCTGCTGTCCCTTAGCCTCTACCGAAGTCTCGAGCTGACCTGTGTGCGATACAGTAAAGTTCAATGCACCTGGCTTGTCTGCCTTGATATGGATGGCTACGATACCGTCGGCCAACGAAGCGATGACCTGACGCTCGTACTTCACACCTTTATAGATATACGAAGTAGTAGCCACCGCATCATCAAGATTGAGACGACGCTCATAGCTGCTCACATTGTCATGGCCGAAGTTAAGTTTCAGGCTTCCGAGAGTGAGGTACTTCATGCCGTGAGGACCCTTGATGAACTCCTGGTTGATCAGGTCGCCAGCCTCCTTCTCCTTACCGGCGAAGATGAGTTCGCGCACCTTAGGCAAGTTCTGCAGCGCTGTGGTCGAGTTATTGCTGTGAGGGCCACCGCTCCAGAAAGTCTCTTCGTTGGGCTGGATCTCCTCGGTGTCAGTACCGCCGAATACCATCGCTCCCATACGCGAGTTACCCAGTGGCAACGCCTCAAGCCAGCAGCTGGCCGGACGGTCATACCACATCGTCTGTGTCTGGAGCTGATCGAGCGGAGTAGTCGTAAATCTCCACCAGTCGAAGTTAAAGAGCTTCGGACCCTTACGGCCAACGAAAGCGAAGTATACGTCATGTACACCCGTTACCTTCTCAGTGACGAAAGCGTGAGCCGTCTGCCAGTTCTCCCAGCCGCCGGTAGCCTCCTGATGGATCTCAGCGATCTTCTTACCCTGGAGCGAATCCAGACGTACCTCGATGAAACCGCCACGCAATCCTGTAGCCAGCGAAGCCTCGAAAGTAGTAGGCGACACCTGACCGAAATTCACCTCGCGCAACTTCAGATAGTCGCCATTATGAATGTCGGTGACATACACACCCTTTTGCTCATTCTGCTCGGTATGCAAGCCACGGCTGAAGGCCATTGTCTCAGCCTCCTGACGCTCGTACGGATTGAGCGTACCCAATGGCTGTGTGATACCTTCCTTCGTAGGATGAATGGTCGGGAACGTACCGTCAGCGTTATACTTGAACTCCTCCACCGCTACGCTTCGGCCAAAGCCACCGCCACCAGGCAAGTGACCGGTGTGATAGAAGAAGTAGTCGTGACCACGGAAGTTGATCACGCCACAGTGATTGGTAAACGAGTCAGTACCCACCTTACCCGTCTCCTTATTGCTCTCGCTTTGTGGCATGATGATACCCTGATAGGTCCAAGGTCCGAGTGGCTTCTGTGCCGTCGAATAAGCAATGTGTTCTGGCACGCCACCCGCTGCATAGAGCATGTAGTAGGTGCTGTCGCGCTTGCTGATCCAAGGTCCCTCGGTATATACATCCCTATACACCGGTGGTTCCTGAGCGGCCTGCATGGCCTTAGCACGCTCCTCAGCCATACGGCGGCGAGCATGCATACTCGGA
>JAZUIL010000203.1:0-22980 GCA_045642245.1 Bacteroidales bacterium | reverse complement strand
TCGACTGGGAAATAGTCGCTGACGGTACTCTGCTGAGTAATGCGACCTTTGCGACCGATCTGGCCAGCAATGTAAAGAAGTGTCTCGGTAAGTGTGGTCTTACCCGAACCATCATTGCCAAGCAGGGCAATGTTCTTGATTTCCTTGGAACTGTAGACTTTCATAGGTTTTTATATTACTTTAAGGTATATATATTATAATAAGGTATTAGGGTCTGGCGAAAAATCCACCAAACACGGGTACAAATATATGTATAAATCCTAATTTTCAAAAATTTTTGCTACTTTTTTTTATCGTTTTATGTTGTGTAACATATTTTTTCATGTTTTTCAACATTTTTTCCATAAAATCACTGCAGGAAATCACACGATACCTTTTTACTTTTACAAAGGTATCATACGAAATTCTGCAATACCTTCCGATGCCTATAAAGGTATCGCACGATTTCGTGTAGTACCTTCCGTGATCAATGAAGGTATTATAGAAATTCGTCTGATACATTTTAATGATAAAGAAGGTATCGCACGAAATCGTGTGATACCTTCCATTTTCTATTATGCCTTGTAAGATTACTTCACCTCCCAGGTGTCACCTGAAAGAAGGAGATCCTTCAAAGTACGCTGTGACTTCTTGCCCTGTACGTCCTCAATCTGCTCCTTAACGGCCTGATCGTAAGTCATAGCCTCAACGTCGCGGATCACACCGAGAGCAATAGGAAGCTCGTCAGTAGCACCAGCATAGCCGTATGGAGAGTAACCCATCATAGCGAGCTTGAGGTGGAAGGTTGGATCAGCCTTCTTAGCGTCATGAACGAGGAGGTCGGCCTCTGTGATGCCATTCTCACCGATGGTTACTGGCTTGATGTCCCAACCGTCGAGGATAAGACCCTTATTGCGATCCTTACCGTAAATCATTGGCTTGCCATGCTCGAGGACTATGGTCTTATCGGCACGAACGGCAGGATCGGTAACGAGCTTGTGGATGCCATCGGCAAAGATGACACAGTTACAAAGCTCCTCGACAACAGCGGCACCCTTATGCTTTGCAGCGGCAACCATGCAAGCTACAGAACCCTTGATATCACCATCGATGGCACGAGCGAAGAAGTTGCCACGAGCACCGAGGCAAAGTTCTGCAGGACAGAATGGATCCTCAACGGTACCCCAAGGAGAAGACTTAGACACGAGGCCACGGTCAGAGGTTGGAGAATACTGACCCTTGGTCAAACCGTAGATCTTGTTGTTGAAGAGGATAATATTGAGGTCGATGTTACGACGCATGGCATGGATGAAGTGGTTACCACCGATGGCGAGACAGTCGCCGTCACCTGAAACATTCCAGACGGTGAGGTCAGGACGTGCAGTCTTCAAACCGGTGGCAATAGCCAAACCACGGCCGTGGATGGTATGCATGCCGTAAGTATTCATATAGTATGGCATACGGCTTGAACAACCGATACCTGAGATGACAGCAGTCTGTGATGGGGCAATTCCCAACTCTGCCATAGCCTTCTGCATAGAAGCAGCAACGGCATGGTCACCACAACCAGCACAGAACTTCAATGGCTGATCACTCTTAAAATCTGCTTGTGTATACATATTATTAAGGGTTATTAAAGGGGAGAAAAGGGGAGTAAAAGGGGAGTAAAAGAGACGTTTGTATCAGATGTCATGACTCTCCTTTTTTGTTCAGTCCTTTATTCCACTGTTTTTGACAATACCATCGATATAGGCATTCAAATACCAGCTTGCTCCCTCTATTTTATAATTGAGGAGTTGGGTATCTTCTTCTGAGATATATTTCAGATCGCGAGCAAGGATGACGTAATAGCGGCTTTCCTCAAGACTACCCTGGGCAATATTCATGAAACGAAGTTTATCTGCCTTGCTGAGTTTTTTATGACCTTCAGCAATATTGGCAGCTATAGATACAGCAGCACGAGTAAACTGTGACCAAAGGCCATGTTTCTCGTATGGCGGAAAATCCTTTGTCTTATCATAAACAGACAAGACAAAGTCATGAGCTTTCTGCCATGCTATAATATGTTTGAAGCTTGTATCCATTTAAACTATCGTCCCTTTTACTACCCTTTTACTCCTTTTTTACTACTCTTTTACTACTTCTTCAGAGCGCGCGAATAGCGCTTTCAATGTCTGAAATCTGGAATGGCTGACCCTTTACCTCATTGAACTGCCTGATGCTTACGCCTTCGATCTTAGAACGGAGGTAGCCAGCGAACTGACCATTGTTAAGCTCGCAGCAGAGGATGTTCTTATACTTCTTGAGCACCTCCTCAGTGTTCTTTGGAAGTGGAGAGATGTAAGTGAAGTGAGCCTGAGCAACCTTCATACCGGCAGCGCGACAGTTCTCGACAGCAGCAGCGATGTGTCCATAGGTACCACCCCAACCGAGTACGAGTGTATCGGCATCAGCATCACCGGTAACCTCAAGATCTGGGATGACGTTAGCGATATAATCGATCTTAGCCTGACGGTTCTTGACCATGGTCTCGTGCATAACAGGATCGGTGGTGATAGCACCTGCAGGAGTCTTCTCAAGACCACCAAGGCGGTGCATGAGGCCTTCAGTGCCAGGAACTGCCTTGAGGCGGACATAGGTCTCAGAGTCACGCTCGAATGGCTTGTAGTCGATGGTGCCCTCAGCCGCAACAGCAGGCTTAATGGCAGGCATGTTGTCGATATCCTGGATGCGGAATGAAGAAGAACCATTGCCGATGAATGCATCAGTGAGGAGGATTACTGGAGTATTGTGCTCAAGGGCAATCTTAGAAGCCATATACGCACTCTTGAAGCAGTCAACTGGAGTACTAGCAGCCATAACTACTGCAGGACACTCACCATTGCGTCCATAGAGACACTGGAGAAGGTCGGTCTGCTCAGTCTTGGTAGGAAGACCGGTAGAAGGACCGCCACGCATAACGTCAATCACCACGAGTGGGAGCTCTGCCATGACAGCCAGGCCGATAGCCTCTGATTTCAAAGCAATGCCAGGGCCTGAGGTAGAAGTAGCAGCGAGTGCGCCGCCGAACGAAGCACCGATAGCGGTACAGATACCTGCGATCTCGTCTTCTGCCTGTACGGTAGTAACTCCGAGGAACTTCAGCTTAGAGAGTTCGTGGAGCACATCGGTAGCAGGAGTGATAGGATAAGAACCCAAGAAAAGCTTGAGACCAGCCTTCTCAGCAGCAGCAACCAAACCATAGGCAGTAGCAGCATTACCCTTAACGTCGCAGTAGATACCAGCCTCAGCCTTCTCGCTCTCTACACGATAGGTAGAAACGCTGGCGTGGGTGTTAGCACCGTAGTTGAAACCATCGGTGATAACCTTAGTATTTGCCTCGAGAACTGCAGGCTTCTTGCCGAACTTGCTTGTGAGGAAGTCGATAGCCTTCTCGATAGGGCGGTTGAAGAGCCAGAAAACGAAACCGAGTGCAAAGATGTTACGGCAACGGGCGATAGACTTAGCGTCCATGCCAGAATCAGCCAAAGAAGCCTTGGTGCTTTCGGTAACAGGTACGGCAAGGATCTGGAACTTATCAGCAATACCCATCTCCTGGAAAGGATCTTCAGTAGTGAACTTAGCCTTCTCGAAGCCAGACTTCACGAAAGTATCCTGGTCGTAGATAAGTACGCCACCCTTCTTGAGGTACTTGACATTCTGCTTCAAAGCGGCAGGATTCATTGCGATAAGCACATCACACTCATCACCTGGGGTATAAACCTTCTTACCTACATGTACCTGATAAGAAGATACGCCACCAAGCGAACCAACCGGAGCACGCATCTCTGCAGGATAATCAGGGAAGGTAGAGATCTCGTTGCCGAGGATAGCAGCAACGGTAGAGAAGATGGTACCGGCCAACTGCATGCCGTCACCAGAGTCGCCCGAGAAGCGAACTACCACTTCAGGTGTCTCAATAATCTTTGGATTCTCCATAACTTAATAATTCGATTATATTTTGATTAATTAATTACCTTAAATAATAGGAAAGACAGGGGCAAAGATAAAGAAAAATTCGAGAACCGCCAAAATATATTGACAAAATTCTCGAATTTCCATAAAAAACGTAGCAAAAAGCATCTATAGGTAGCAAAAATAGCAAAATGCAATTTTAATTTTCGTCCTTTACGTGAATGTAACGAGCTCTGACCATACTAGCCTGACGTGGACGGTCGCTCATGATGATATTATTCAAATGTTTGTACAGCGTCTCATCCTCGACCAGCACTTTGACCATGTCCGGATTATAGCGAGTTCCAGCATCAGCAACAAATTCCTTCACAACCTGATCGAGAGTCTTTGGGATACGGTAGTTACGATCAAGATAATCGGTCGCAGCATCTATACAATCACAGATGGTTACAAGGTCAATCATTGGACGCCAAGGAGAGGAAGTATTATCGAATGACGCAGGATAACCACCCTTGCCGTTGTACCATTTATGATGACCTAATGCCACATCAATATATTTCTCGAAAAGAGGATCAAACTTCAGGTAATCTTTCGCCTGTTCAGGGTGCTTCTTAATAATATTGTACTCATGGTCAGTCAGACGACGGAAATTATTACCGATGATTTCGGACATCTGCGTCTTACCTAAATCGTGGAAAAGTGAAGACATCGAAACATATTGCATCAACTCACTTCTGTGAGCCAGAAGTTCTTCTGTAGTCTGGCAACCCATGACGCCTATAAATATCTCCGGATGCTTTTCAATAAGTGCCTCAAAAAATGCGACACTCAATCGCTCAACCATATTGACATGAACAACTGTACCGACCTGAGACTTAACAGCAATTTTGCTCAAGAATTGTTCCTTCATGACCGATGGAAGATGATTGAGCACAACTTCTTCACTTGCAAGACTTGATAGGACAAAATCGAAGAACACATGATTGCCGACAATACGTAAGCGCTGAATCTTGTCAACCAACTGATAAACAAAATAAGAGACACGCTGCGACATGAAAAATTCATCCTCCTGACTTTGCTCCATCAGACGGAAAGTAACAATCAAACCATTGACGATATCGAGGAGTTCCCTTTCTCCAATTCGATCAAGCATACCGAAATGATCAAAGACCTTCATCTGTATCTTGTCACATTCCTGATAAGCCTGACGCACAGACATCTTTCCCAGTATTGCCATGGCATGATAATAACAGAGAGAATCGTCTGCAGTAGCCAGATCTGCCATATTGCCACTAGCAAAAGGAGAGGCATCGAACATCTTACTAATCGCCAGGGAATCTGCAGCCGACCAAGCGCTCTTTTTCTCCATCGTATAGATTCGGAAAGAGGTGGTTCTGATATAGCCAAGATAATCCTGATAAAATGCCATATCCTCTTCTGAGATATAATTCTTATTCTTCTTCAGAAAAGCCTCAAAGTCATCAGTATAGACCAATCCTTCCTTCGGGGAGATAGCGCCAAGTGATGCCAGATAGTAACAAAGGTTGATATAATCGCGAGGGACCACTTGTGCAGCCTGAGGATCCAAAGAAGCGTAATTACGTCCAAATTCCACATTGCGCTTAAAATAATCCATCGCCTTATACATCATCTCAGGCTCGTAGCTTCTAGCGATATCTGCATAACAATACCCTGCATAATGGTTGAGCTGCAAAAGATGTGTTGTATCGGATTTTGCTTCGTAATATGGCAATAACATGTTGGTGAATTGTTCCAAAAGGAATACATCACCATAAGAACCTAGATCGTCAAGAATATTGAAAAGCGAGTCGTATGCCGCCTCAGGAATCAAAGCAGGATCCTGTTCAAAATACTTGGTTATATTGCTGATAATACGATTGTTCTCTGGATACATCGCCTGACAAACCGCTGCACGTCGGAACATCAAGTTGACCCAAGCTTCCTCGTCGGTTCGTGCATAGACACTATCCTCATACAAATTATACAGTTCACGATTCTCTCGCAGAATCTGAGCCGACTTGGAGAAATCCGGCATCGGAGATACAGACACGGCATTCTGTCCTGCAAATACTGCAGGGGAATGACAAACGATCTGTATGATTAAACAAAGAAATATTAAAACTCTAGAATTGTGCATAGGTATAAATCAGATTTTAAGTTCAGCCTTTTTCACAAAAGACTAGCTAATTTCTCAGCGTTATATATGATATCAGCTTTATTTTCAAGGTGTGAAGCCTCAAATGTAATATTTGCCTTCAAATAAAAAGGTTCTCTCCATGCCAATTGCTCACGGATGACTTGCAGAATCTCATCATCAGACTTATCGGCAAGAAGCGGACGCTTATGCTTGCCTTTTATCAGGCGTTTGAGGAGCACTTCTTCTGTAGGTTTCAAATAAACAGAAGTACCTGCAGCATTGACGATTTCCATATTATCGAAAAAGCAAGGAGTACCTCCTCCTAAAGAAAGAATCACATTTTCATAGTCAGCGACCTCTTTTAATGCACGTCGTTCCATCTGACGGAACTCCGTCTCACCAACCTCTGCAAAGATTTCTTTAATTGTCTTTGAATAACGAGCCTCAATGAAGTTGTCAAGATCAATGAACTCCAACCCCATTACCTGAGCAAGCGACTTTCCCATGGTAGTCTTACCTGCTCCCATATATCCTATCAGAAAGACTCGTTTCATCAAATGTGATTTTTCAAAAATGAAACACACAAATTTCGCCACAAATTTAATATAGAGAATGGAAACCTCCAAATAAATAAGGAGAAAAATCACTTTTTCTTATGATTTATTGCTACAACAGCATAAATAAGCTCCCAAAAATTGCAAATTAACATTAACAATGGCTGTTAATTACGGTTAATTATCGCACATCATGTAAAAAAATATCTGCGAATATTTTGATTTTTACCATTTATTCAAGACCTTTGCTCCGGTTTTAAACCCAATGAATCATTTTTAATCTCAATGGAAAACAATAAACACAGATGAATATGAAAAAGTTTTTTGCAGCAATAATCGCTATGATGTTTGTAGCTTGCACCGCATTGCAGGCTCAAATTCCTTCTTTTCAGCTCAAAACGCTGAACGGAGAGACGGTTGATTCCTCTACCCTTTCAAATGACGGAAAACCTTTTATCGTCTCTTTCTTTGCCACTTGGTGCATGCCATGTCAGAAAGAAATGAGTAGCGTGGCTAAAGTCTATGATACCTGGAAGAGTGAGACCGGCGTAAAGTATATCGCCATCAGCACCGACCAGCCTCAAACCGCTGGCAAAGTGAAGCCATGGATCGAAAGCAAAGGATTCAAGTTTGACGTCCTTTTGGATTCTAATGCAGAATTAGCTCGTCATTATGGCGTACAGAGCATTCCTTATGTCCTGATCTTTGACGGAAATGGCAATCTGGTGCACAAGCATACCGGCTACAGAGAAGGTGATGAGAATGCACTTTACGAGGTAGTCAAGAAGCTTATCAAATAACATGCTCTTCTACCCCAGTCATGACATTGCCTTGGCCTGTGGGGTCAAGCATTTTAATCCTCCTCAGGCGGCTCTTCGCCTGCAGGAGGATTTAGCGTCTTTGAGTGACATCTGGAACGAACCTTTTTCACGTCAAGAAGTCGCTTTTCCTCAACCCTGGGGATGGGACTGGGACACACGCCGATTCATCCACGAAAACTACAAGATAAAACTATCTCAACTTCCTACAGATGAAGAATTAGCATCAATAAGAGAGCTTTCTTCCAGGAAGACGACGATTACACTTATTGAGCGGCTAAAAACAGAGACGAACTGCAACGATTTTCCGACGCCAAAATTCCTTCAAACAATGGAGGAAGTCGAGGCATTTATTGCAGAGAAAAGAAACTTCGTCCTAAAGACTCCGTGGAGTTCTTCCGGGCGTGGTCTCATGCGCTCTACAGTTCCTGTTGACACGTTAAAAAAACATGCGAATTCGACCCTCCAACGTATGGGAGGCATAATGGGAGAAGAATGGATTGAAGACAAAGTTCAGGATTTTGCCATGCTCTTTTTTGTATCTTCAATAGACGTGAAGTTTATTGGATATTCCTTATTTGACAACGATGCTACTACCTATCGACAAGGATATCTATTGAGCAATGACACAATTGAAGAGAAAATAGGAATTGAAAAAACTTTGCTAAACAGAATCAGAGACAGTTATCTTAACATATTGTCAGATCTTTTTTCACCATTGATGGGCAAACCCTGGCAGCTTGGTTACGTCGGGATCGACATGCTCACCTACAGAAAAAATGGAGAACTAAAACTCTCTCCTTGCGTCGAAATGAACCTTCGCTGTACCATGGGAGTCGTTTGCAGATTATGGTATGACAAGCATCAGGAAGAAGGAATTTTCAGAATCTCTCCTATGGAGAAGGATGGACATTTCAAAGCGCAATTTTTGACACATCGGGACTAACAAATGTCCTTTTTTATCCATTTTACGTTTTTTTAGCACCGAAATAGCGAGAATATTTGGAAAATCCAGATATTTTCGCTATATTTGCCACGTTTTAAACGTACGTGTAAAATATGGAATTTACAGCTCAACAAATTGCAGCATTTCTTAAAGGCGAAGTGATTGGCGACAACAACGCTAAAGTTCGCGACCTTGCAAAGATAGAAGAAGGCCGGCCAGGCTGTCTTTCGTTCTTAGCAAATCCTAAATATACAGAGTTTCTTTATACCACAGAATCCAGCATTGTCTTATTGGACGAAACCATCGAACTTGACGCCACACAAGAAGTCAAGACAACGATGGTAAAGGTAGCAAATGCCCGTGCAGCCATGGGCATGTTACTCAACATGGTTCAGGCCGCACTCAATCCAAAAAAGCAAGGTATCGAGCAACCTTCATTCATCGCAGAAGGAGTTGAAGTTCCAGCTGATGCATACGTTGGAGCATTTGCCTACATTGCCAAAGGCGCTCAGATTGGAGAAGGTGCTCAGATCTATCCACAAGTTTATCTTGGAGAAAATGTGAAAGTCGGCAAGAACTGTATCCTTTATGCAGGAGTCAAAATATACCACGATTGTGTTATCGGAGACAACAGTATTCTGCACAGTGGGTGTGTCATCGGTGCAGACGGCTTCGGCTTTGCGCCAGTCGACGGTCAGTATGAGAAGATCTCTCAGATTGGCAATGTCATCCTGGAAGGCGACAATGAAATCGGTGCTAACACTACCATCGACCGTGCAACGATGGGTCATACCATTATCGGTCGTGGCACCAAGCTTGACAACCTCGTGCAGATCGGTCACAATGTCGTGACTAAAGAGAATAATATTTTCTGTAGTCAGGTCGGTGTGGCTGGCACTACAAAGATCGGTGCTTGGAACACATTTGCCGGCCAAGTCGGCGTAGCTGGTCAGTGCGAAATCGGAAACCAGAACGTATTCGGCGCTCAGTCAGGTGTCCCTGGCAATATCGGAGACAAACAGACCTTGATGGGATATCCTGTCATTCCAGCTCGCGATTGGGCTCGTCAGGCTGTCTACATGAAGCGTTTACCAGACATGCAGAAAGACATTCAGGAGCTGAAAAAGAAGATTGTGAATTCGTAATTGAGAGAATTCATAATTCAAAATGAAAACCAAAGAATCATCAAGCGATTTGAAATATATAAAAAAAAATTATAATGCAAAAACAACAGACACTTAAGGAGGCATTTACACTCCAGGGCAAAGGCTTACATACAGGCCTTGACATCACTGCTACTTTCTGCCCAGCAGAACCAAACACAGGTTATAATATCCAGCGCGTTGACCTCGAAGGTCAGCCTATCATCGAAGCTATTGCTGAGAATGTAGCGGCTACCAATCGCGGTACCGTTGTCAAGAAAGGCGAAATCACCGTCAGCACTATCGAGCATGCTATGGCAGCTCTTTATTGTGCAGGTATCGACAACTGCTTAATTCAGGTCAACGCTCCAGAGATTCCAATCCTCGACGGTTCTGCACAGCCTTTTGCTGAGGCAATTGCAAAAGTTGGCATCATAGAGCAGGAGGCTAAGCGTGAGGTCTTCCGTATTCAGAAGAAGTATGAAGTTGTGGACGAGGAGAGCGGCGTAAAGCTTGAGATCTTCCCAGACGACCATTTCTCTGTTACTACTTTCGTTGACTATCCAAGCCCTGTCCTCAATAATCAGTTCGCAATCCTTAACAACGTTGCAGATTTCAACGAGCAGATCGCAGCTGCTCGTACCTTCGTATTTGTCCGCGAGATTCAGCCATTGCTTGCTGCTAATCTCATCAAGGGTGGCGACCTCGACAATGCAATGGTAATCTACGACCAGCAGGTTTCGCAGGAAGAGCTTAACAAGTTGGCAGAGGCGATCGGCACAGAAGCACCATCTGCAGACAAATTGGGTTATGTCCAGAAGCGTCCTTTGACATGGGACAATGAGCCTGCACGCCACAAGTTGCTCGACGTTATCGGTGACCTCGCTCTTATCGGCAAGTTCATCGAAGGCCGTGTAATGGTAACTCGTCCTGGTCATGGCATGAACAACAAGCTGGCTCGTGCCGTTCGTAAGGACATGAAGCGTACAGAGATCCAGGCTCCTGTCTATGATCCAAACGCTACTCCACTTTACGACAACATCGCTATCAAGGGTGTTCTTCCTCACCGCTATCCAATGCAGTTGGTCGATAAGGTTATCGCTCTCGAACCAAATGATTATGTAGTCGGCATCAAGAACGTTACTGCTAACGAACCATTCTTCGTTGGTCACTTCCCTGAGGAGCCAGTCATGCCAGGCGTACTTCAGGTTGAGGCGATGGCACAGTGTTCTGGTATCCTCGTACTCAGCTGTGTAGATGAGCCTGAGCGCTATTCTACTTACTTCATGAAGATTGACAACGTGAAGTTCCGCCAGAAGGTTGTTCCAGGAGACACCCTCATTTTCCACGTCAGCTTCATGACTCCACTCCGCCGTGGCGTTGCTCAGATGAAGGGCTATGCATTTGTTGGCGACAAGATCGTCAGCGAGGCTGAGTTCATGGCACAAATTATCAAAAACAAGTAATTATGGCAGAAACTTTTATTAGTCCATTAGCATACATTGAAGAGGGTGCTAAGATTGGCGAAGGCGTCAAGATCGGACCATTCTCTTGCATCTATAGCGATACTATCATCGGTGATGGCACTGTCATTGAAAACAATGTGACCATCTTCCCAGGTGCTCGCATTGGTAAGAACTGTCATATTTTCCCTGGTGCATGTATTGCTACTACACCTCAAGACCTGAAGTTCAAGGGCGAGTATACCACCGTAGAGATTGGCGATGGCACACAGCTTCATGAGTGTGTAACCGTTCACCGCGCTACTGCATCAAAGCAGGTAACCAAGATTGGCAAAAACTGTCTAATCATGGCTTATTGCCACGTGGCTCACGACTGTAACGTCGGTGACGGTGTGATCATGTCAAACTCTGTGCAGATGGCAGGCGAAGTAGTAGTCGATCCTTGTGCTGTTATTGGTGGTGGCACTCTCATTCATCAGTTCACACATATCGGCAGCTACTGTATGATTCAGGGCGGCTCTGGTCTGACCAAGGATATCCCTCCATACACTATGGTAGGCCGTAGTCCTGCTAAGTACATGGGCTTGAACACTGTCGGTCTGCGTCGTCGTGGATTTACCCGCGAGCAGATTCTCAACATTCAGGAGATTTACCGACTCATCTATGCTAGTGGCTACAATACGACTCATGCATGTGAGCATATCGAGGCAGAAATTCCTGAGTGCCCAGAGCGCGATTACGTTCTCAATTTCATCCGCAATTCCGATCGAGGAATCATTGCGGGCAACATGATGTAATACCCCCGAATTATGGTATATCACTTTGTAGTTTTAAGCGACGAAGTCGATGATTTCCGTCGCGAATTAGACATCGACGCAGAAGCTACCTTCCAGGAGTTGAACGACCTCTTGCTGAAGACCTGCAAATACAAGAAAGACCTGATGACCTCGTTCTTCCTGTGCGATGAGTACTGGGAGAAGCAGCAGGAGATCACCGCTATGGACATGAATGACGATCCGACGAAAGAGGCCGCTCCACTCATGGACAAGACTCACCTTTCGGATATCATCTCTGACGAACTGGCTCACGAAAAAGCTAAGTTCCTCTTTGAGTTCGACACCATGTGTGAACGTTATCTCTATATGCAGTTGAAGGAAGTTAAGGATCACGAGCATCTGCTTACCCCTACCGTTACACTTGAGAATGGTACTGCGCCTAAGCAGGAAGGAGACCTCGATTCATTCTTCGGAGACATTGACACCAGCGATATGTATGGTGAAGATGATTTCAATGAGGATGAATTTGATATGGAAGATGGGTTCCAGAGCTTAGATGATATGGAAGCTGCCGGATATTAAGAATGAAAGAATTTATTTTATCCTCAAAGAAGAGCGAGAACTGTATCCTCGTTGGTCTCATCACAGGCCGACAGAACGAACAGAAGACGCAAGAATATCTTGACGAGTTGGCATTCCTGGCTGAAACAGCCGGAGCTGTACCCGTCAAGCGCTTCGTGCAGCGTCTCGACGCTCCGAACAATTCAACCTATGTCGGTCCTGGTAAACTGCAGGAAATCAAGGATTATATCGACCTGAAAGATCGTGAGTATGACGACATGCTCCAGTCTTTCAAGGAAGAGTATGGCTCGATGACTCAGTTCCAGTTCCAATCTGGCACGAATCAAGTTGAACTCAAAACTCCTGGTGGAGGCAAGATGTATGTCGAGCTTCCTCCGGATCCTCGCATTGGTCTGGTCGTATTTGATGATGACTTAGGACCTAAGCAGTTGCAGATTCTGGAGAAAGAGCTTTGTGTCAAGATCCTCGACCGCACTTCTTTGATCCTCGATATCTTTGCATCCCGTGCACAGACCGCTGCTGCAAAAACGCAGGTAGAGCTGGCCCAGTATCAGTACCTCCTCCCTCGACTCACCGGACTCTGGACTCACTTGGAGAGACAGAAAGGTGGTATCGGTATGCGTGGACCTGGTGAGACACAGATTGAGACTGACCGCCGAATTGTCCTGAACCGAATCACATTGTGCAAACAGTGGCTCGAGCAGATAGATAAACAGAAGGCCACACAGCGTAAAAACCGCGGCAAACTGGTTCGAGTAGCATTGGTAGGATATACCAATGTCGGAAAATCTACACTCTTGAATCTGTTGGCCAAGACCGACGTCTTTGCAGAGAACAAACTCTTTGCGACTCTTGACACTACGGTTCGCAAGGTTACCATCGACAACCTGCCTTTCCTGATGTCAGATACCGTCGGATTCATCCGCAAACTTCCTACACACCTGGTTGAGTCGTTCAAATCGACACTCGACGAGGTACGAGAAGCTGACATTCTAGTTCATGTTGTTGATATTTCTCATCCTCAGTTCGAGGATCAGATCAAAGTCGTTGAGGAAACACTCAACGAAATTTGCCGTGATATGACACAGACCGACGCTAAGAAGGATGATCGTAACGGTTATAACCGCAAGGATAAGAAACAATGGGAACGTACCCTGAAAGATCAGGGACACCAGAAGCCGACACTCCTTATATTTAATAAGGTAGACAATTACTCTTTCACTCCGAAAGAAGAGGACGATCTCACTCCTATGACCAAAGAGAATATCTCTCTCGATATGCTTAGAGAAACCTGGATGAGTCGACTCGGAGAAGGTAACTGTATGTTCATCTCTGCTAAAGAAGGATCTGGCATAGAAGCGCTGAAGGAGCGTCTTTATGCGATGGTGAAAGACATTCACACCAAGCGTTTCCCATACAATGACTTCCTGTTCCAGCACTATGAGGACGAGGAAGAGAATTCATAATTCATAATTGAGAATTCATAACTAAGGATGAAAGTCGCATTGATACAGAAGTCCCGCACTTCTGATGTAAAAAAGAATATACTCGCACTTGCTGATGCTATCAAGGATGCGGCCGAAAAAGGAGCAGAACTGGTAGTATTGCAGGAATTGCACAACAGCCTATACTTCTGTCAGGTTGAGAGTACCGACAACTTTGATCTGGCCGAGCCTATCCCTGGTCCTAGCACAGAGTTCTATGGTGCTGTTGCCAAAGAATGCGGCGTCGTGCTGGTGACCAGCCTTTTCGAGAAACGGGCTGCAGGACTCTATCATAATACGGCAGTTGTATTCGAAAAAGATGGCTCTATTGCCGGAAAATATCGTAAGATGCATATCCCTGATGATCCTGCCTACTACGAGAAATTCTATTTTACACCAGGCGATCTTGGCTTCCACCCTATCCAGACCTCTGTCGGTAAACTAGGTGTTCAAGTCTGCTGGGATCAGTGGTATCCAGAAGGAGCCCGACTCATGGCCTTGCAAGGTGCAGAACTCCTCATCTACCCTACTGCTATCGGTTGGGAGAGCTCTGATACACCAGAGGAGCAGGAGCGTCAGTTGAATGCATGGCAGACCGTGCAGCGTGGTCATGCAGTGGCCAATGGACTTCCTGTCATTGCCGTCAACCGTTGCGGTTGGGAAGAAGATCCATCCGGACAAACAAATGGCATCCAGTTCTGGGGACATTCATTTGTAGCTGGACCTCAAGGCGAATGGCTGGCTGAAGCCGGCACCGAAGAAGAGACGCTCATTGTCGACATCGACATGAAACGTTGTGAGAATGTACGACGCTGGTGGCCGTTCCTCCGCGATCGTCGTATTGAAGAGTTTGGCGGACTTACCCGTCGCTTTATCGATTAAGAATGAAACTGATTCATCTTCTCTCCCTGCTTATCCTGTTGGTCGTACCTGTCTCAGGTATGGCTCAAAGCCGTACAGCTAATACCGGCGGAAACCGAACGCAAGGAGGTGGAACATCAAATAATAGAAATAATGCCAAAGACAGCGATGAGGATCCATGTGTAGATCTGGTCGATGACCGTCTGTACTGGACTCTCGATCCGCTGACTGGCATCATGCACTATCAGGAACCAGATACGAGCTATCTGCGCCTTGCATTCCGACAGACGATGGCTGGACAGAATCTTGCCGTAGTACATACTGGTAATTTATATAGTCCACATCTGGTTGAAGACTATTTCAATCGTCGTGATGACCACGATTTCTTCTTCCTGAATGCATATCATCTTTTCCTTCCACATCAGGAAGATATCCTCTACCGCAGTACAAAAGTACCATATACCGTCATCGGCTATACAACATCCGGATCTAACTCTCAGAGTAATGACCGTCTTCGCATCGATTTTGCAGGCAACATCAACAAGCAGATCGGTATCGGCACGAATCTCGATTATGTATATGCCCGAGGAGACTATACGAGCTCGGCTACAAAACCATTAAAATGGACTTCATATGCCTATTATAATGGTGATCGTTATAAGGCCAGCGTCAACTATAGTCTTCTGAAACTGGCGAATCAGGAGAATGGTGGTATCCAGGATAGTACTTACATCCTGACTCCGGATGCTCATGACGAATCGTTTACCGATCCGAAGACCATGCCGGTTAATCTCAACGAGACCTGGAATGATATTGACGCTTGGAACGTACACCTCACCCATAGTTACGAATTAGGTACTTGGAGTGAAGAGTACGAGAACCCTGATGACTCCACTTCTGTCTACGACAAATTCACATCCATCGCTTCCATCTTCAACAGCATTGATTATGAGAGCTATGATCACATGTATCGAATGGATCGAGGTGCGGATATGTCGAACGGCCGAGATTTCTTCCACAATCATTTCATTAATCCGGATATAACCCAGGACTCATTGAGTTATAACAGACTTGCAGTTTATGGTGGTATCCGAATCAATGAAGGATTCAGTCGTTGGTCTCAGTTCGGATTGTCTGCCTTCATTGGATACGAGCGACAGTCTTACACTCAGATGGTTGACTCGACAGAGATTGACTTCATTGAAAGAAAACATGTTTCAAATAACGCCTTTATTGGAGGCCAGTTGAGCAGACATCAGTCAAGTATTCTTACATTCGATGTCACAGCCAAGCTGGGTATTTCAGGCGATAAAGTCGGAGACATCGATGTCAATGGAGTCATTCAGACCGTGGTGCCGCTCGGCAAGAAAGACAGCCTCATCGTTAATGCAAGTGGCTACTTCCGTAATCAGAAAGTGGCATACATGAAGAATCATTTCTTCGGCAATCATTTCCGCTGGAGTGAGGATTTCGATCCTGAACAACGTCTTCGTCTCAAAGGAACCATCTCCTATCCACGAACAGGTACGACGATCAGTGCAGGATTTGAGCATATCAATAACTTCCACTATTTCAGTGCCAAGGATTTCAAGCCAAAACAGTATGGAGAGCAGCTCGATGTCTTCAGCATGGAATTTGACCAGAAGCTGCATTGGAAAGCTATTCATTTTGACAACCGTCTGCTCCTGCAGAAAACGACAGCAGAAGATGTATTGTCTTTGCCATCGCTTGTCTGGGAATCAGATCTCAACTTAAGATTCCGAATTGCTGGCACATTGTGGACAGAGCTTGGATGCATCGGTACCTATCGCAATCAGTACTATGCACCTCTCTATCAGCCGGCAACACAGCAGTTCGCGACACAGAACATTGTCAAGTGTGGAGGATTCCCGACATTCAATGCATACGTCAACTGTAACTTGAAGCGAATCAAGTTCTACGTCATGTATTCAGGATTCGGCACAAACCTGATCAACAATGACACGTTCATGATGCGAAACTATCCGGTTATGCCAACGCGTCTGGAATACGGCGTAATCTTCGACCTTCAGGATTAATTTGGACAAAGCATGAACATCGCACAACACTTTGCCCAACAGGAGAAACTCCTACAGATGGAGTATGATTATGAGAAGGCCGAATATCAGGAACTCTGTCAACAGGTAGGTATCCAACGTCGAATCAGACAAGGCAAATGCTGGTACCCGATCAACATTGGCAGGACATTCTACAATGCACTGGATCAGTTCTGTTTAGAGGTAACCTGTCCTGACAGCATTCTGCAACGAGAGGTCAAAGATCCTAAGACTGGAGAACTGGCTAATAAGGACATTGAATTTGAGTTCGAGCCAGGCCGACCTGTCTCTTTCTTCCGTGTTGCAGCGAAGGACGATAAGGAGAAAACCATCTTCTTCCCATATCAGTGTCAGGTTTCCCGATATGATGGACAACGTCTGCAGGTAACTATTAATAATGTACAGGCGGCTCAAGTCTTGCGAGAGTATGCTATGCAGGGACTCCTGGGAGTGCAACTCAGTTTCGGTGCCACCACCTATCGTGTGATGCGGGAGGCCATTCATGAGATGCAGAACACCGATGACCGCAAACTGCAGCATCTTCGTTCGGTATTGATTGGAGAAGAGCAACCAGGCTTCAGAGTTGAACAGCCAGTAACTTTTCCGTGGCTTAATGATTCTCAGCAGAAAGCCGTGCAGAAAGTATTATGTGCACGAGAAGTGGCCATCGTCCATGGTCCTCCCGGTACAGGCAAGACCACCACGCTGGTCGAAGCCATCGGAGAAACGCTGAGACGAGAAGCTCAAGTGATGGTCTGTGCACAGAGTAATGCAGCCGTCGACTGGATCAGCGAACAACTTCTGGCACGTGGCATCAGCGTTTTACGTGTCGGAAATCCGATGCGAGTGAGTGACAATCTCCTGGCAGCCACTTATGAGCGGAGATATGAAGGTCATCCTGATTATCCGGAACTTTGGGCTTGTCGTAAAGGAATCAGAGAGGCAATCGGCAGACTCTCGGGCAACCGACTCTCTGGCAGTGAACGTGCCAGCGTCAGCAATCATCTGAGTAAGCTTCGCAATAAAGCCACAGAACTGGAGATTCGTATCAACGAAGAACTCTTTGCCGGTAGTCGAGTCATCGCTTGTACGCTCATCGGAACTTCAAGTCGTGTACTGGAGCGCATGCATTTTCCGACGCTCTTTATTGATGAAGCCGCACAGGCTTTTGAAGGAGCCTGCTGGGCGGCCATCAGAAAAGCCGACCGTGTCATCTTCGCAGGAGATCATAAGCAATTGCCTCCAACGATCAAGTGTCGTGAAGCAGAGAAAGCCGGATTAGGCAGGACGCTGATGGAGCGAGTGGCACAACTGAAGCCATCTTGTGTCGAACTGCTGACGATTCAGTATCGTATGCATAAAGACATTATGCAGTTCAGCAGCGACTGGTTCTATCATCATCGCCTGGTTGCAGCTCCGGAAGTTGCTGACCGAACGATCATTCCGGTCGATACGCCACTCATGTGGATCGACACTTCTCAACTAGGTTATGAGGAAGAGCAGAATTCGTTATCTCTCTCCCGACTGAATACCAACGAGGGTATCCTACTCGTAGAGACGCTGAAACTTTATATCGGCCAGTTAGGAATAGACCGTCTTATCAATGAACGCGTTGACTTCGGTATCATTTCGCCGTATAAAAGTCAGGTCCAGCTGCTGAGACGACTCATCCGTCAGGAACGAGATCTGAAGCCATTGCTTTCAAGTATCACAGTCAATACGGTCGATGGATTCCAAGGACAGGAACGTGACGTCATCCTCATCAGCATGGTTCGTGGCAATGACGAAGGTCGCATCGGCTTCCTCGGAGATCTTCGAAGAATGAATGTGGCTATCACTCGAGCCAGGATGAAGCTGATTATTCTTGGCGACACTTCGACGCTGAGCAAGACTCCTTTCTATCGCAAGCTCATAGAGCATGTGACCGAACATGGCCGAATGCTGGTTATTCCGGGGAACCCACCCCCTACCCCTCCCGTAGAAGGAGGGGAGTGATTACCAGATTATTAACCAAAGAACATCCTACACCCCGCCCTTGACGGGAGGGGTTGGGGGAGGGTTCAAAAAATATAAATATATGTCCAACAATCACATCACCCGCATCGTCCTCACCGGCGGTCCGTGTGCCGGCAAGACCACAACCCTGGCGCTGATCATCAAGCACTTTACTCAAAAAGGATATAAGGTGTTTGCAGTCCCAGAAATACCGACGATCTTCACTCAGGCTGGTATGAACTATCTGACTCCGAACAAAGAATTCTTCTATGAAGGTGAGAAAGCCACACTTGAAGTACAGCTTTTGTTTGAAGATCGCTTCTACCGCATGGCTCAAGCATGTACAGAACCTTGTATCATCGTTTTCGACCGTGGCACAATGGATATTTCGGCATACATGCAACCTGAAATGTGGGATGACATCACCAAGAGCGTTGGCACATCAACAGCCGAACTTATTACCCGCTATGATGCCGTCTTCCATCTGAAGACAGCAGCTCATGGTGCAGCTCAATACTATAATACTGTCACCAATGCACAGCGATATGAAGAGGCTAATGAGGAAGGACTGAAGATTGCCCGTATGCTTGACGATAAAGTTTTTGAGGCTTGGTCAGCACATCCTCATCGTACGGTCATTGGCACGAACGAAGACTTTATCTACAAAATGAATCAGGTAATCAACGGCATCGAAGAAATCATTAAGTAATATACAACTTTAAATATATAAGAATATGAAAGTAGAACACGGCAAACACATTGCTATCCAATATAAACTGACAGGTTACGAAGCTCCAGAGAATCAGACAGAAGACATCGAACTCGAGGATATCGAGGAGACTAAGCCTGAGCGTCCTTTTGAATTTATCTATGGTGTAGGCCAGTTGCTTCCAGCTTTTGAGAAGCAGATTGAAGGTATGCAGGAAGGCGACTCCTTCGATTTCACTCTTTCTCCAGCCGATGCATACGGAGAATATGACGATGAGAAGGTAATTGCACTTCCTAAGAAGTTCTTCTGTGACGATAAGGGTAAGTTTCTCTCAAAGTTCGTCATGGAAGGCGGCGAGGTACCTCTGCAGAACCAGAACGGAGATATCATCCAGGCTACCGTACAGAAGATTACTGATACTGAAGTAGTTTGCGACGTCAATCACCCATTGGCTGGCATGACACTTCATTTCGTGGGTTCTATTCAGGAGGTTCGTGAAGCTTCAGAGAAGGATAAGCTCGAATACATGCGACAGATGACCGGTCAGTTCGAAACCGGCGGTTGTGGTGGCGGATGCCACGGAGGTGGCTGCCATGGCGGTGGTTGCGGAGGCAACTGCGAAGGCTGTGGTGATGGCAACTGTGGTGGCAATTGCGGTGGCGACTGCCATTGCAAGTAATAGTGGTTTTCTTTGATTTCCTCTGATGGAGGACAATAACTTTACACAACGTGAATACATTCGGCAACATATTTCGCCTGACCACTTTCGGCGAGAGTCATGGCACAGCCGTTGGCGGTGTCATTGACGGCATGCCAGCAGGCATTGAGGTTGATGAGGAATTCCTTCAGAACGAAATGGCACGTCGCCGTCCTGGTCAGTCGGCCATCACTACTGGTCGACAGGAACAGGATCACGTAGAATTGCTATCAGGCGTTTTCGAAGAAAAAACCACGGGTACTCCTATCGGTTTTGAGGTCCGCAACAACAATCAGCACTCAAACGATTATGAGAATATCCGCAATCTTTTCCGCCCAAGCCATGCTGACTATACCTATACTCAGAAATATGGTTTACGCGATCATCGCGGTGGTGGCCGATCATCTGCTCGCGAGACACTTTCACGTGTAGTGGGTGGCGCTTTTGCCAAGATGGCACTCCGTCAGTTGGGTATTGAGGTCATTGCATACACCAGTCAGGTAGGTGATATCTGTCTGGAGAATGACTGGACGAAATACGATCTCTCACAGATTGAGAGCAACGCTGTACGTTGTCCGGATGCCACCAAGGCGGCCGAGATGGAAGCGTTGATCAAGCAAATCAAGGCCGAAGGTGACACCATTGGCGGTGTGATTACTTGCGTCATCAAGAACGTCCCTGTAGGATTAGGCGAACCAGTCTTCGGTCGCCTCAACGCCGCTCTTGGCAATGCCATGCTCAGCATCAATGCCTGCAAAGGCTTTGAATATGGCCTCGGTTTCGCAGATTGTGGTAAGCGCGGCAGCGAGATGATCGATATCTTTGACCCATCTCAAGAACTCCTCACTCCTAACTCCCCACTCCTAACTAGAAGCAATCACAGCGGTGGCATTCAAGGCGGCATCTCAAACGGTCAACCAATCTATTTCCGTTGCGCCTTCAAGCCAGTTGCCACTTTGCTGCAGGAGGTGGAGACCGTGGATAAAGATGGCAATCCTACCGTACTTCATGCCCGTGGTCGTCATGATCCTTGTGTACTGCCACGTGCAGTACCTATTGTAGAAGCCATGGCCGCCATGACAATTCTCGACTATTATCTGTTGAACAAAACTACACATCTATAATGAAGAAGTTTTTATTATTCTTCTTTACATTAATGACACTTTCTCTGGTATCTTGCCATGAGAAAGAAGAACCGGACATTCAGAAAGAGTGGCCGGAGTCCGATCATACCTTATTAATATATATGATTGGAGACAATAGTCTTTCGGAGTATTGCGAGATCAATACCAAAGCGTGTATCAACGGTTTGTTAGGATCAGAATCACCGGTCAACCTAGTCATTTATGAAGATGGCAAATCTACAAATGTACAGGCGGGAGGCAGAGGTAAACCTGCGCTCTACCGACTGAAGCGCAATTATGAAAACAAGCAGAAGGTCGATACCATCATGATCCATCAGTTTAACGCTGATCATGATTCTTCTGATCCAGAAATCATGCAAGCAATCATCAATGAGGCTTTCGACGCATTTCCTGGAACCATCAAAGGCTTAGAGCTTTGGTCACATGGTTTGGGATGGGCACCTTCGCCAAACTACAGAGCGACCAGAGGCGCAGAAGGTGCGACTCGTGCATCTCAATATTTCGGGCAAGACAACAGCAACTATCTGGAAATCTGGGAACTCCGAAAAGCATTAGAAAAAACTCCGCACCTCGATTATATCATCTTCGATGCTTGTAATATGGGACAGGCTGAGGTTGCCTATGAGTTGCGCAATGTAGCAGATTACATGCTAGCATGTCCTACAGAAATTATGGCTGCAGGTCTGCCTTATGCAGATCTGATTCAACGAATGTCTCTCTGCAATGACAAGCCAACAGTTTTCTATTCTCTAATGGCCTATATAGACGAGTTCGCAATGTACTATCCTGGAAGTTATAAACAAGGATCAGAATATGTTGATGGTGGTACTATTGCGCTCTCTGACCTGACCAAGATGACGGAACTGCATCATGCATTTAAGGCCCTTTTGGCAATATGCGATGAACGTCGACAGCTACTTAGCGAACACGCATATACTTATGAAGGGGAGCTCCAGCCATTCGGAAGGACTTGGCCGGCTAGTAGCCGATATTATTTCTATGATATACTAAGCTACGCAAATTTTCTGGTCAACAACCACCCAGAAAACTACCCAGAGTATGCAACGTTCCAGAAAGCACTCAACAGTGTCGTTCTGCAGGAATATCATTCTGAGCATGTGCTTGACTTCAAGACAATGCATTCTTGCGGTCTCGGTGTCGGAGTTCCTGAGATTTTTATGACGGCTGCCACCAATCCGAACACGCTCATGTCTGCATACAACCAGTTGCAATGGGCTAAAGACTAATTATTGATCCCTAAAATCAACACTTGGTTCACAATGTTGGTTTTAGGGATCAATAATTTCAACATCACGTACACGTTGTTGAAATTATTACCTATGGCATCCTTTTCACGGTACCGTAAAAGGGATGCCACGACCTAGGAAATCAACACTAGGTACCAGATGTTGGTTTTCGCGATGTAAAATATCAACACATTGTACAAAGTGTTGATATAATTGACAAAAAATAGGACTCTGGAATACTCCAAAGCCCTATATACGAAAAAAGGATGAGCTCTTCATATCGCGCCGCTACAACCTCACGCCCTTGCTGCGGTCAAGCCCTGGGGGATTAGAAGGAGCATGCCGTATGACACTCATCCGGCTGCAAAAGTACTAACTTTTTTCGAATCTACAAA
>JAZUIL010000202.1:0-17319 GCA_045642245.1 Bacteroidales bacterium | reverse complement strand
GAGGTGGCAGCGCACGAGGCGGATGTTCTTGCCATACCAAGCCAGGTACTCGCCGTTGATCTCAGAATCGTAGATAGTCACGTTCTCGCTCTCCCAGAATGCATCCTTTGAGTTGATCACAGCGTTGTGAATCTCCACATTCTTGGCATACTGGAAGGAGTAGTTACCATCCTGACGATAATCATCAATACGGATATTCTCCGAGTGCATGAAGAGATAATCAGCCTTGGCAATCTCTACATCCTTCAATTTGATATCCTTGCAATCCCAGAATGTCTCTAGCGCATTTGGGAACTTGCAATTCTCTACCTCGATGCCTGTCATACGACGGAACATCTTAGGAGCATCCACCTGACAGTTCGTCATCTTCAGGTCCTTGCTATACCAAAGGCTGCTACGTGCACTCTCTGCAAAATAGCAATTGTTGACCTTAAATCCATAGGTCTCCCAGAACACATATTTACCTTCGAAACGGCAGTTTTCTGCCTCAATATTCTTCGATTCCTTGATCGATGACTCACCTACGTGAATGGTCACCTCCTCAAGTCGCAGGTCGCGAGAAGCGTACAAGGGGCGCTCCCCTCCAAATTCCTGATTTTTGATAATTTGCATAATTGTTTTCTTTTTTATGATTTCAGGGGGCAAATTTAATAATAATTACCGAAACCAGTTTTAACATGATTTCGGCAATTATTACCAGTTTTGCGGATTCATAAAAAATATAGATTCTATTTACGACTCTCCCAGAATCGTAAATCCATTCTCAGAAAGCACGCGACAGATTTCGTTGATGTGCTCCTGATCACGTGTTTCCATTGAAATGCGAAGCACGCAAGAGTTGACATTGATAAACGCGTTAGTACGCTCGTGCAGGACACCTGTCACATTCGCTCCAAGGTTTGCAATAAGCTGACTGACCAAAGTCAACTGACCTGGACGATCGGCAATCTCAAGCGACAAAGTGCAGAGACGGCCACCCTTCTGCAGACCTCTGTTGATAATGCGGTTAAGCATCGTCACGTCGATGTTACCACCACTCACCACACAGACGGTCTTCTTGCCTTCAAGCGGCAGATTGCCAAACATGGCAGCAGCCACAGACACCGCACCGGCGCCTTCGGCAATCATCTTATGCTTCTCCAGCAGATGCAGAATAGCAGCACATACCTCATCATCAGAAACCGTCACAATGCCATCAACATATTGCTGGCAAAGACTGAAAGTCAGTTCGCCTGGTTCCTTCACGGCAATACCATCCGCGATGGTGCTGACGCTATAAAGTCTTTCAATCTGTCCATGCTCAAGGCTCTGCTGCATACTTGGCGCACCGGCACCCTGCACACCCCAGACCTTGATATTCGGATTCAACTGCTTGGCAGCATAGGCAATACCACTGATCAACCCTCCACCTCCGACAGGGACGATGATGTTATCCACATCCGAAAGCTCATTGAGGATCTCAAGAGCGATGGTTCCCTGTCCGGCGATGACCTTAGGATTGTCGAACGGATGCACGAAGGTCATGCCACGCTCGTCGCGTAATTCCAATGCACGATTATATGCATCGTCATAGACACCTGGCACCAGACAGATCTCTGCACCATAGCTTCGCGTAGCCTCCACCTTGCTGATAGGAGCACCTGCTGGCAGACAGATGCAGCTCTTGATACCACATTTCTGTGCAGCTAGAGCTACTCCCTGCGCATGATTTCCAGCCGAACAGGCAATGACGCCACGCTCCTTCTCCTCATCGCTGAGTTGCGAAATCATGTAGCTGGCGCCACGTACCTTAAACGAACCTGTTACCTGCAGGTTCTCTGGTTTGATATACACCTCGCAACCCGGCTTGATGGTAGGAGCTACCACCAAGGGGGTCTCGCGGATGATATTTTTCAATACAAACTGAGCGCGATAGATTTCCTGTATCGTCAGTTCGTTGTTCATTGCCATGACTTAGAGAGTCTCCAGATATGCTGCTACGTTCTTCTCGATACGAGCTGCGATGTCATTGTTATCTGCAGCTGGCACGAACTTCTCGCCTACGATGTGCTCGTAAAGCTCGATGTAACGGTCACTTACGCTCTGAGCATAAGCATCGGTGATCTCTGGCATTACGTCGCCTGGACGGTTCATGAAGTTGTTCTCGATCAACCACTGACGAACGAACTCCTTAGAAAGCTGCTTCTGTGGCTCACCTGCCTCGAACTTCTCCTGATAACCCTCAGCATAGAAATAACGGCTTGAGTCAGGAGTGTGGATCTCGTCGATCAAGATCACCTTACCATCGCGCTTACCGAACTCATACTTGGTATCAACGAGGATAAGACCCTTGCTGGCAGCGATCTCAGAACCACGCTGGAAGAGTGCACGGGTATACTTTACCATGGTCTCCCAGTCCTCCTTGCTAACGAGGCCCTGTGCGATGATCTCCTCAGCAGAGATATTCTCATCATGACCCTCTTCAGCCTTGGTGGTTGGAGTGATGATTGGCTCAGGGAACTTCTCATTCTCACGCATACCCTCTGGCAACTTCACGCCACAGAGCTCACGGCAACCGTTCTTATACTCGCGCCAAGCCGAACCGGTGAGATAGCCACGGATGATCATCTCCACGCGGAAACCCTCAGCCTTCAAACCTACTGTAACCATAGGATCAGGAGTAGCGAGCTTCCAGTTTGGTACGATGTCGCTGGTGGCATCGAGGAAGCTGGCCGCAATCTGATTCAGACACTGACCCTTGAAAGGAATACCCTTTGGAAGGATAACGTCGAATGCAGAGATACGATCGGTAGCTACCATGACCATGAGGTCATCATTGATGTTATAAACGTCACGAACCTTGCCGTGATAAACAGACTTCTGACCCTTGAAGTTGAAGTCGGTGCGAGTAAGTGCAGACATAATAAATATGATATTTAATTGATAATTGACAATGAATAATTGATAAATTTATCAATTTGCGCGTCAAAGATACACAAAAAAACAATAGGCCGGATTTTTCTTCTCAAATATCCTGCCTATTATCATTATATTTATTCAAAACACAGTTGTTTTGACATGTGCAAATAGTCTTTTACACAAATAGAAAAATGCTTGTACGTTACTGAAAGTCCAGCAAGATTTACGAAAATACCTTTCTTGGTCGTGGCATACTCTTTTGCGTACGCATTTTAGGATGCCATGGTCAATAATTTCAACATCTGGTACCAAATGTTGAAATCCACGATGTAAAATAGGAACAAAGGAAATCGTGACGGCACATTTTAAAGCGTGGCATCCCTATCACGGTACCGTGGAAGGGATGCCACGACTCATAACGTTAACACTTTGTGCAAAGTGTTAACGTTATTGACCAAGAATTTCAACATCACGTACGCGATGTTGAAATCTATGACTTAAGAAGCAGTTCTTTCTTTTTGAGCGTTTCAGCCAAGAAAGCTTTATATTGTGGAGAGTCCGGATCGGAAGGTCGGTGCTGAAGAGCGCGGACAATCGGAGCGGCATCGCGCATATATTGACGGAGGGATGGGGTCATGGCACAATCAGTAAATAGCTCTTTCACGACTTCGACGGCCATAGAGGATGGATGGACGAGGTCATCAGCATAGAAGCGATAATCACGGAGATCGTCCATAAAAAGCTCGTAGACAGGGAGGTACTGTACTTGCTGCGGATAGCGTTTTTGCAATTCGTCAATCGCTAGGAGCAAGGTGGATTTACTGAGCTGGTTACCGTGAAGGGTGTCTTTAATGTGACGGATAGGGCTGACGGTAAAGGTTATCGTCAAGTTAGGAGTTAGGAGGGAGGAGTTAGGAGTATTTTGCTGCTCTGATGAAAGCGAGGCAAAAGACTCTATGACCTGGCTCCAAAGATCTGCAATCTCATCAACAGACAGACGGTGACGCGCGAAATCTGAAGCAGGAAATTTGTGACAGTTGGCAACAATCTTACTTTCTCGCTCATATACCCAACTGGTACCAAATGTGATGATGAGATGACGAGTAGTGCTTAAAAAACTTCGGGTTTCTGCCTCAAGATCTATGAGCTGTTGTTTCAGTATTTCTGGGTCCTCGCTGCTCCACTTGCCATGATGATCAAAGCTGTAATATCGGCCGTTAAGTTCGTGTAATTCGGGAGAATACGAGTCTTGATTTGATAAACGGAGGAGTGTTTTAGCAATGCTGGCAGGATTGAAAAGAACTCCATAAGGATTGCATTGCACATGCAACCAAGCGTCAGCAAGCCACTGGCCGATATGGTCGGTGAAGCAGGAGCCTAAAAGCATAATTCCCTCGCCTCGATCGATGGGTCGTGGCAAGGGAATTCGTTCTATTTCGGTACGGAATTTCATTCGTTTTCTGCTTTTTCAGCTTTCTCTGCCAAACGCTGCTGCTTCTTGACTTCCTCATACTTGTCATAAGCGTCAACAATACGCTGTACGAGTCGATGGCGGACAATGTCGCGCTTATCGAACTCGATGGTGGCAATGCCAGGGATACCTTTGAGGATTCGCTGCGCCTGAATGAGACCAGAGGTGACGTTGTGAGGAAGGTCTATCTGACTCATATCGCCAGTCACAATCATGCGAGCTCCAAGGCCGAGACGAGTCAGGAACATCTTGATCTGCGGTGCTGTAGTGTTCTGCGCCTCGTCGAGGATAATGATCGCATCGCTCAACGTACGGCCACGCATATAAGCAAGAGGAGCAATCTGAATGACGTTGGTTTCGAGCAACTCATTCAGTTTGACTGCTGGAATCATGTCTTCCAAAGCATCATAGAGAGGTTGCAAATAAGGATCGAGTTTGTCTTTCATCTCTCCAGGAAGGAATCCGAGCTTCTCACCAGCCTCAACAGCAGGACGAGAAAGGATGATCTTGCGGATCTCCTTGTTCTTCAAAGCTCTAACCGCCAAGGCGATAGCGACATAGGTTTTGCCAGAACCAGCAGGACCGAGGGCAAAGACGAGATCGTTGCGGTTGAAAGCATCGACCAAAGCCTTCTGATTCTCTGTACGAGCAGTAATCGGTTTGCCGTTGACACCATATATAATTAAGGAGTCGTGCTTCTTCTCCACAGGGCCGTCGCCATTGTAGTAGCCAAGGATGATGTCCTCGTTGAGCTTGTTATACTCGTTGCAATAACGGATGAGCTTGGAGATGAAGGCTTCGAACATCTCAATGTCCTCCTCATCGCCATAAACCTTGATGGCTCTGCCCCTGGCCGCGAAACGCAACTTAGGGTAGAGGGTCTTGAGCAACAGGATGTTACTGTTGTTCGTACCGTAGAAAATAACAGGGTCGGCCTGTTCGAGAATGATTACTTTTTCGATCATTAAATGTAAAAAACGCGTTTTTACATTGTCATTCTGAGCAACGCGAAGAACCTCACTAAAAATCTTGTCTTTGTGTGAGATCCTACACTTCGTTCAGGATGACAAGCTAAGTATTATTTTATCTAATCCAGAGCAACTCGCGATACTTTGGCATTGGCCAGATATTATCGTCGACAATCTCTTCGAGCATATCGATAGGCTTGCGGATCTGAGTGAGGCTCTCTGCAATATCATAATATGCCATCGCCTTCTCATAGCCGTCAGACATGCGGTTGGCCATACGACGCTTCTCGATCATTGCATCGACCTTTGACTTAATCTCAGAATTATAAGCTGCAATCTTCTTGACAAGAGCGATCTCTGGAGCAGAAAGTGTCTCCCAAGTGCCAGGGAAGAGATTCTTCATCATTGACACATTCTTGAGCAACTGACTCTGATAGTTCATCGCAGCAGGAATAATGTGGTTGATGGCCAGATCACCGAGCACACGGCCCTCAATCTGAATGAGCTTCACATAGGTCTCAAACTTCACCTCGTTACGAGCATGGAGCTCAGCGGCTGTAAATACGCCAAGTTTCTCAAACATAGCGACATTGTCAGCCTTGACATTCTCAAGGAACATCTTTGGCACACAGCGCTCGATGTCCAAACCGCGCTTAGCAGCCTCCTTTGGCCATTCGTCTGAATAACCATTGCCATCGAAGCAGACAGTGTCAATGATGTCAGCAATGATAGGCTTAAGAGTTCTCAACACTGCCACCTTGGCACTTGTACCGGTTGCCATCTCCTTATCAACAGCCGCCTTAAAATCGATAAGTTGCTCAGCAACCATCGTATTCAATGTGGTCATTGCTGCCGAACAGTTAGCCTTTGAACCTACGGCGCGGAACTCGAAACGATTGCCGGTGAAAGCGAATGGTGAAGTACGGTTACGATCAGTATTGTCGACAAAAATCTCCGGAATCTCAACCAAACCGAGATCGTAAGCCTGCTTGCCTGAAATAACGATATCCGTATCATCTGGCACGGTCAAAAGCTTGCGGAGCACGTCGGTCATGGTCTTGCCAAGGAAAGCCGAAACGATGGCTGGAGGAGCCTCGTTTGCGCCGAGACGATGCGCGTTAGTAGCCGATGCAATAGTTGCCTTAAGCAATGCACCGTGACGCTTGACTGCCTTCAGGACATTGACAAAGAAGGTGACGAACTGGAGGTTTGACATCGGATCCTTGCCAGGAGCGAGGAGGATGACACCAGTATTGGTAGAAAGAGACCAGTTATTATGCTTGCCCGAACCATTGATGCCCTCGAAAGGCTTCTCGTGCAAAAGGACACGGAATCCATGCTTACGAGCCAACTTCTTCATCACACCCATAATGAGCATGTTCTGGTCAACGGCCAAGTTACACTCACCAAAGATTGGCGCGAACTCGAACTGATTAGGAGCCACCTCATTATGACGAGTCTTCATTGGGATACCGAGTCGATGACCCTGAATTTCAAGATCTTTCATGAAGGCCTGTACGCGGGTAGGGATCTGACCGAAATAGTGGTCATCCATTTGCTGATTCTTGCTCGAAGCATGACCCATGAGGGTACGGCCAGTAGCAATCAGGTCAGGACGTGCTGCATACAAAGCATCATCTACAAGGAAATATTCCTGCTCCCAACCGAGGTTAGCACGAACACTGGTGACCTCAGGATCGAACAACTGACACACAGGGACAGCAGCATCGTTAACAGCCTTCAAAGCTTTCTTCAAAGGAGCCTTGTAGTCAAGAGATTCGCCAGTATACGAGATAAATACGGTAGGAATGAACAAACAGTCGTCCATGATGAAGACCGGCGAAGTAGGATCCCATGCTGTATAGCCACGCGCCTCAAAAGTGGCACGAATACCTCCACTTGGGAAACTAGAAGCATCAGGCTCCTGCTGTACGAGGTTCGATCCTGCGAACTCTTCAATCATACCGCCTTTCCAGTCATACTCCATGAAAGAGTCATGCTTCTCTGCCGTGGTGTCGGTCAAAGGCTGGAACCAGTGACAACAGTGTGTCACACCATGCTCCATAGCCCACTGTTTCATGCCAGCAGCTACACCGTCAGCTACTTTACGATCCAGATGATGACCATTGTCAATACAATCAAGAAGTGCATGAAGCGTCTTTGCATCAAGATACTTCTGCATCTTTTCGCGATTGAAGACCAATTCGCCAAAATATTCTGAAGGACGGCCCTTAGGAACCTCCACTTCCACAGCACGCTTCTTGAAAGCCTGCTCAATGGCATCAAATCTCTGTTTACTCATTGCGTCTATTAATTTATTGATTCATTTTCAAGGTGCAAAGATACAATGAATATTCATTCTTTCCAAATTTTTTCTATTTATTTATAAGTATAAGACCCCAAAAACAGGCGGTGTTGTCGGCAAAACATAACTTTTTACCATGCATATATGCCAAATGAAAGCAAAATGATAAAAAACGTTGTCAGAATTTGGGGGTTCAAAAAGAATGGCGTATCTTTGCCGCAGAGATTTACTACAGTACATTTATACAAACTTATGAAAACCTTAACGACCCTCTACTTCCGCCAACTGTGGCGTACAGCAGACAAAAAATCCTGGATAGGCAAAGGATATATTCTCCTGGTCATCTGGGTACTCGAATGTTCGTTAGGCTTTGCATTGGTGTCAGACGATCAGATTGCTAGTTTCCTTGCTAAATTAGCACCTGCCATCGTAGCGATCTTCTCTGCAATTGCCTTCCTGCCAAATCTTTTCTACAAGTACATTTTTACTGACGATCAGATTGCGATGGACGCCTTCTTGAAGTCGCGTCCTATCAGTCAGGAGAAGTGGGAACGCTTCTTGTGGCTGCAGCAGCTCTGGAGGAGTGACAACCTGCAGATGTCAGTAATCTGGGCTCCTATCTGTTTCATTGTTCTGCCATTCGGATGGGCGCTTTGCATGCTCATTTTGCTTTATCTGATCTCTGTCTTCAATGGCATTGCGCTGATGGAACTACGAGGTGGCAGCCTCTACAATGAACAGAACCGCAAAGCGCTCAAAACCAAAGAAAACGGACTAATAGCAAGGCTGACAGACAGCAGTGTATTCGGCTTACAAGTGAAGAGTTTTTTACGTTCAAAACGTCTAAAGACTTCTACGCTTTTCCTAACCATTTATTTTGCCGTATTCAGTTATTCCAATTTGTATAGTTCGTCCACTGGAGGAAATCCGGAAGAACAGATTATCAGCTTATTCTTCGCACTGTTTGCTATTGTCTTTCCGGCCGTCAATCTCGGACAATATGCTATGGGTATCGAAGCAAATTATTTCAATGCTCTCTGGACAAAACCGTTGCCGCTGAAGCGATTGCTCGATGACAAATACCGCCTCTATGCCGTCACAACCAGCTTGACTACGATCTTCTATTTGCCGGCTTGTATCATGGGATGGATGTCTTGGTTACATCTCATAGGAATCGTACTGTTTGGCATCGGCTTCTGTAATTCGCTGATCCTGATCAACGGTTTCAAGTGTTCGCCTTTTGACATTTTCGGCAAGACGTTTTTCAATTATCAGGGAAGCGGCGCAACGTTCAGTGCCAGATTGATTATCGTCATGCTTGTCATCTTGCTTTTGCCATTGCTACTCTTGTTCGTACTTTCTTCATTCTGGTTCTGCATCGTGATGTCCGGCCTTGGCATTGCCGGTCACCTCTTACGCGGCAAACTGTTCGATTTGCTGATGAAGGATTTCGAGAAGAACAAGTACAAATATATGGAAAAGTATCATAAATAATCTTTTCAAACAGAAAGCATCAAATAACTAATATTAAGCAGATTATCATTATGAATATCCAGATAAATAACCTCAAGAAAAACTACGGTGAAAATACCGTTCTCAATATTCCAACTCTCTCGCTCAACGAAGGCGAAATCATTGGACTTGTCGGCAACAACGGAGCTGGCAAGACCACACTGATGCGCCTTATTCTCGACCTCATTCAAGCAACTGAAGGAAGTGTATATAACGATGGACATCCGGTGGTTTCTGATCCTGCCTGGAAAGAGTATACAGGTTCGTTTATTGACGACTCTTTTCTCATTGATTTCTACACTCCTGAAGAGTTTTTTGATTTCATTGCAGAGGTCTATAGTATCAATAAAAACGAGATGCATTCACGACTGGAAGAATATGCAGAACTGATGGCAGGAGAGGTACTCGGGACAGGCAAACTGATCAAGGAATTCTCAATGGGTAACCGTCAGAAGATCGGCATCATCGGAGCTATGGCCATCAATCCTCGTTTCCTGATTCTCGACGAGCCTTTCAATTACCTCGATCCATCAAGCCAGATTATCGTGGCTCGTTTGCTCGAAAAAATGAATCGTGAACACGGAACCTCCATCCTCATTTCGAGTCATAACCTCAACTCTGTGACCGATATCTGCACACGTATCCTGTTGCTTGAAAAAGGTGTCATGATCAAAGATCTGGTCAACGAACCAGGCAATACATTGCAAGAATTGGAAGCCTATTTTGCTCATTAAGGCTTTCTATTACGTAACATACACCTAGCCTTTTTGGTAAAATCATTTAAATTTGTACGCGCAGACGCGAAAATTATGTAAATTTTGCTCGTATTTCGAAAAAAATTAGTACCTTTGCGCCAATTCTCCACCCAAAACAGAACTAAAGGAGTTTTTTTAGACGTATGAGCAAAACCAAGATTCTCTTCATCAACACCGAAGTCATGCCCTACCTGCCTGAAGGCCGCACCTCTGCCATTGGCAGACAATTGCCGCAAGGTCTGCAGGATGCAGGACATGAAATTCGCACGTTCATGCCTCGTTTCGGACAGATCAATGAGCGTCGAAATCAGTTGCATGAGGTGATCAGACTCTCTGGCATGAACCTCATCATCAATGAGACTGACCATCCGCTTATCATCAAGGTGGCAAGCATTCAGTCAGCTCGCATGCAGGTTTATTTTATCGACAATGATGACTATTTCACCCGTCGTCAGGTATATGGAGACGAAAAGGGTTATTACCAGGACAATATCGAACGTTGTGTATTCTTTGCTCGCGGAGTGATTGAGACAATTCGCAAGCTCCGTTGGAAGCCAGATGTCGTTTATTGCCAGGGTTGGTTCAGCGCGATTGCTCCTGTCTATATCAAGAAGAGTTTTGCTGAAGATCCATGTTTCCGTGGTGTCAAGGTCGTGTTCAGCATGTTCAATAATGCATTCCCTGGATCTCTGCATGGCAACATTTACGCCACAGTCAAGCGTGAAGGTGTCCTCAAAGCAGATATCATCGAACTGAAGGATAAGGTTATTGATTGTGCTGCACTCTGTCGTATCGCTGCGAAGTTCAGTGACGGTCTCATCATCACTGACGAGACTCCTGAGGCTGCTATTGTTCGTGAATATGCCAAGGAACGTGGCATCCCTGTCCTGGAAGCCGCAGACGAGGAAATCGACATCGAGAAATATGACAAATTCTTCGAGCAGTTCAACGAGCAGATAAGCGAAAAAGAAGACTAATTTATTATTCAAGTGAAAATATTAATGAACACTGCCAAGCATCTTCTAATGATGTTTTTGGCTATAGGTATGCTGGGAAGTATCTCCTCTTGTAAGGATGATATCACTGAAATCGGCTATACCACACGTCCAATGAACGATAAGATTCGTATCGTCACCGACACCCTGCAGTGTGGTGTGGCATCGGCTTATCGCGACTCTATCTATGTACGAACAGGTTATCCTTTGCTCGGCAATATTACTGACCCTGAGTATGGAAGCATCAAGGCTGGTTATCTGGCACAGTTCTATGCCAGCACAAAGCTCGGACTGAACGACATGGAAGGAGATTCCGTTATTTTCAACATTCTCCGCACCTCTGCTCCAAAAGAGTTAGGTTATGATACCCAGAACATCTTCCAATCTCGTTTTGACTCTTTGATCAACAACGACATCGACTCATTGACTCTGCGTATCTACTATACCACCTATTACGGTGACTCACTCAGTCCTATGCAGCTCAGTGTTTATGCACTCAATAAGGATGCAAGACTAGAGCGTGAGCCAGAGAAGGCGTTCTATAGCAACTACGATTTTACCAAGTATTACAATACGGAGAACCTCTTAGGCAAAAAGGCCTATACAGCAGCCAATCGTTCATTGAGCGAGGCTGATCGTAAAGAGGCTGGCACTTCGTACATTGAGATTCGTCTTGACGATGAATTCAAGCGTAATTTCTATAGTAAAGCGATCGAGGCAGCTATTGCCCGAGATGAGAAAGGTCATGCAGCATATCCTGAGTGTAAGGATATTTTCTCTAGCATCGAGTCTATGCGAGAGAACTTCCTTTCTGGTGTATCTATCCAGCCAACATTCGGTGACGGTTCGATCATCAAGGTCTACAACACCGCTATCTGGTTCTATTATCGCTCACTCCATCGCTACAATAAAGATGGTACAATCCTGCGTAATGCGACCGATACAGCGGACTCTACTTATGTAACCAGTCACCAGCAGGTAATGGCAGTTACCCCTGATGTCGTACAGATGGCAAGCCTTGGATTGAAAGATATCAAGAAGGATGAACGTCTCAAGGACAAGGAATCAGCATATATCACATCTCCTCAAGGCTACTATGCAACAATCGACCTACCTATTGGACATGCAATCCGTCATATGATGGACAATGAGGATCGTCAGGATTCCGCCTACTTCCTGGGAGGTGCCAACTTCCAGCTGATGTGTCAGAAGCCTCAAGGCGCATTGCTCAGCAGCACACCTGTAAGCAATGTGATGATGGTGGAAGAGAAGCACATGAATCAGTTCTTCGAGGAAAGCAAGATACCCGAAGCTAAGTCATCGGCCATTGGCACCTATGTTGCAGACTCTATAAACAATCAGATCTACTACTATACTTTCGGTAATCTGAGTACCCTAGTTTTGGGTCTAGCATCTAATAGTGCTTATGGAGGATGGAACAAATCGATGGATACTCCAATTGCTTGGGCAAAGAATATCCAGCAGAAGAATCCATACACGTTTATGCCATGGACCAACCTGAGTAGCAAAACGGATGAGGACTATCGTAAGGATCCTGCTCTTCGTGCAGATGTTCAACTAGCACTCGATAACTTTGTCGTCCGCATGGCAATCATCCCTGTCGATGTTACGTCTAATCAGCAGACAGGTACAGTCCTATCTGTCAGCAATTACATCCTGCCAACCGCCATCAAGGTGAAGCGTGATGCTAAGAAACAATTCCTGCAGTATATCTATACTCTGGGAGGAGCACTTTAATATATATTTAAAAGGAGTATTATAAACAAACTATTTTATATTGCGTTATGACCGACCGTCTTTACATCTTCGACACCACATTGCGTGACGGAGAACAGGTCCCTGGATGCCAGTTGAACACTGTGGAGAAGATCCAGGTGGCTAAGGCTCTTGAGACTCTGGGAGTGGACGTCATCGAGGCAGGCTTCCCTATCTCGAGTCCGGGAGACTTCAATTCAGTTGTTGAAATTTCTAAGGCTGTTACTTGGCCTACTATCTGCGCACTTACCCGTGCCGTACAGAAGGATATCGACTGTGCAGCCGAGGCTCTAAAGTTCGCAAAACATAAGCGTATCCATACAGGTATCGGTACAAGCGACAGCCACATCAAGTATAAGTTCAATTCTACACGCGAAGAGATCATCGAGCGTGCCGTTGCTGCTGTCAAGTATGCACGTAACCTCGTAGATGAGGTCGAGTTCTATGCAGAGGATGCTGGCCGTACCGAGAATGAGTACCTCGCTAAAGTTGTTGACGCTGTAGTTCGTGCAGGTGCTAAGGTCATCAATATCCCAGACACCACAGGTTACTGCATGCCATGGGAGTTCGGTGAGAAAATCAAGTATCTCTGTGAGCATGTAGAGGGAATTGCTAATGGTGATGCCATCCTCTCAACCCACTGTCACAACGACCTCGGCATGGCGACTGCCAACACGATCTCAGGCGTTGTCAATGGTGCACGTCAGGTAGAGGTTACTATCAACGGTATTGGCGAGCGCGCTGGTAACACTTCTCTTGAGGAGATTGCTATGATCATCAAGTGCCACCAGGCTACCATGCCAGTACAGACCAACATCAACACTACCAAGATCTGGCCTACCAGCCGTCTGGTTAGCTCGTTGATGAACATGCCTGTACAGCCAAACAAGGCCATCGTCGGCAAGAACGCTTTCGCACACTCTTCAGGTATCCATCAGGATGGTGTCCTCAAGAACGTACAGACCTACGAGATCATGGATCCAAAGGATGTTGGTATCGACGAAAACTCAATCGTACTCACCGCACGCTCTGGCCGTGCAGCGCTTCGTCACCGTCTCTCTGTTCTTGGCATCGAGATCGAAGGCGAGAAGCTCGACAAGACTTACGAAGCATTCCTCCGCTTAGCAGATAAGAAGAAGGAGCTCAACGATGACGACTTGCTCATGCTTGTCGGTGCTGAGAAGGCTGAAGGCAACCACATCCAGCTCGAATCGCTGCAGGTTACCACCGGTAAGGGTGTTACTCCTATCGCTGCTATCCGCTTGAAGATTGCCAACGAACTCTTCGAAGCTGCAGGTATCGGTAATGGTCCTGTCGATGCATCGATCCAGGCTCTCAAGCAGATCATCCATCGCGAGATGACCCTCAAGGAGATGACTATTCAGGCTATCTCTAAGGGTTCTGATGACCTCTGTAAGGTACACATGCAGGTAGAGCATGACAACCATATCTACTACGGCTTCGGCACCGACACCGACATCGTAACTGCTTCTATCGAGGCTTACATTGATTGTATCAATAAGTTTAAGTAAAAGAAGAAGCCCCTACCCCTGACCCCTCCCCCGAGTGGTGGAGGGGAGTAATCACAAAATAGGATAGGGCACCAATATAAACTACAAACTGTTGCAACCCCACAGCATACCACTCCCTTCCACCGCTCGGGGGAAGGGTCAGGGGATGGGGGCTTTTATCTATGAACACATTATTTGACAAAATCTGGGACGCTCACGTTGTTGAAGTCGTTAACGACGGTCCTACTCAGCTCTATATTGATCGCCTCTTTGCTCATGAGGTAACTTCTCCACAGGCTTTCGACACCTTGCGCGACAAAGGTATCGGTGCATTCCGCGCTGATCATGTCGTGGCTATGCCTGACCACAATACTCCATCTGATCAGCAGCTCAAGATCGATGATCCTATCGGCTGCAAGCAGGTTGAGACTCTCGCTAAGAACTGTTCGGAGTTCGGTATCAAGCACTTCGCTATGGGCACCAAGGACAATGGTATCATCCACGTTGTTGGTCCTGAGAAGGCGTTGTCTCTCCCTGGCATGACCATCGTCTGCGGTGACTCACACACCTCTACTCACGGTGCTGTTGGCGCTATCGCTATGGGTATCGGTACTTCTGAGGTTGCTCAGGTTCTCGCTTCGCAGTGTATCCTCCAGAGCAAGCCTAAGACCATGCGTATCAATGTAGAAGGCGAGCTCCAGCCAGGCGTTACTGCTAAGGACGTTGCGCTTTATATCATGGCTCAGATGACTACTTCAGGTGCTACTGGCTACGCTGTAGAGTATGCTGGCTCTGTAGTTCGCAATATGTCTATGGAAGGCCGTCTCACTTTGAGCAACCTTTCTATCGAGATGGGTTCACGTGCTGGCCTCATCGCTCCAGACGAGACTACCTTTGCTTACCTCAAGGATCGTGAGTACGCTCCTAAGGGTGAGGCTTGGGACAAGGCTGTTGCCGAGTGGAAGAAACTCAAGAGCGACGATGATGCAGTCTTCGATAAGGAGGTTACCTACCGTGCTGAGGACATCGCACCTCGTCTCACCTATGGCACCAACCCAGGCGCAGGTATTGCTGTTGATGCTTGCATTCCTACCACCGACGGCATGAGCGAGGCTGAGAAGTCACAGTTCATGGCTCAGCTCGATTATATGCAGTTCCAGCCAGGTCAGAAGCTCGAGGGTACTCCAGTAGATTACTGCTTCCTCGGCGCTTGTACCAACGGTCGTATTGAGGACTTCCGCGCTTTTGCTTCTGTTGTTAAAGGCAAGAAGAAGGCTGCTAATGTCACCGCATGGCTCGTTCCAGGTTCATGGCTCGTTCGTCAGCAGATCATCGACGAGGGTATCGACAAGATTCTCGAGGAGGCTGGCTTCGAACTCCGTCTGCCATCATGTTCTGCATGTCTGGCCATGAATCCTGATAAGGTTCCTGCTGGCAAGCTCGCTATCTCGACCTCTAACCGTAACTTCGTAGGCCGTCAGGGTCCTGGTGCTCGCACCATCCTTGCTTCGCCTCTTACAGTAGCAGCTTCTGCTATCACCGGTGTAGTTACCGATCCTCGCACTATGTTGGCTCCAGAGCTTGCTCCTGCTGCTAACCTCCGCAAGGTTACCGCTGCTCAGCCAGATGCTTGTCCTGCTATCGCATTCGGTGCAAACCAGAATGCTGCAGCCGCTCAGGCCGATGGTGCAAAGAGCGTTCACAAAGCTTTCAACATCGTACGTTCTACCTGTCTGCCAATCAACATTGACAACAACAACACCGATAACATCATCCCTGCTCGCTATCTGGCATTCACCACCCGTGATCCTAAGTTCTATGGCGATGCCTTTATGCACGACATCCGCTACAACGCTAACAATGAGCCAGTAGCCGACTTCATCATGAACCAGGCTCCATTCAACGAGCTTCCTGCCGAGGGTCAGCGCGAGATCATCATCGGTGGCAAGAACTGGGGTTCTGGTTCAAGCCGTGAGCATGCCGCATGGGCTATCGCAGGTTATGGCACCCGCGTAGTTATCTCTTCTTCGTTCGCTGATATCCACCGCAACAACCTCCTCAACTGCTTCGTACTACCAGTTATCGTCAGCGAGGAGTTCCGTCAGGAGCTGTTGGCTACCGTGGCTGCAGACGCCAACGCTATCGTTACCGTCGACGTTCCAAACCAGACCGTCACCAACGAGGCTACCGGCCACTCAGAGAAGTTCGAGATCAATGGTTATAAGAAGTATTGTCTCCTCAACGGCTTTGACGACATCGACTATCTGTTGTCGAAGAAAGAGAATATCGAGGCATACGAAACCAAGTAACAAATATCAGATTTCAAATATCAAATAATCGTTATTTTGAAATTCGAGATTTTAGATACAACCCTTCGTGATGGAGAGCAGACCTCTGGCGTAGCGTTCAGCGCGTCAGAGAAGCTCTCCATCGCTCGTCGTCTTCTTGAACAGGTTGGGGTCAATCGTATAGAGATTGCCTCTGCCCGTGTCTCAGAAGGCGAATTCAAGTGTGTGCAGAAGGTCTGCGAATGGGCGGCCTCTGCTGGACACCTTGACAAAGTGGAAATCCTCGGATTCTGCGACAATGGTGCTTCTATTGACTGGATCAGTAAGGCCGGTGGCAAGGTCATCAACCTCCTCACTAAAGGCTCAGAGAAGCATTGCCGCGGTCAGCTTAAGAAAGAGCCTGTTCAGCACTGGGCCGACGTCCGTCAGAACATTGACATGGCAGTCAAGGCTGGCCTCAATGTCAACATCTACCTCGAGGACTGGAGCAACGGCATGAAAGATACGCCGGAATATGTCTTCGGTATGGTCGACGCTTTACGAGATGCACCTATCCGTCGTTTCATGTTGCCTGATACTCTCGGAATCCTGGCTCCAAGTCAGACACGCGCATACTTTTTAAAAATGGTAGAGCGCTATCCTGAGCTTCATTTCGATTTCCACGCTCATAACGACTATGATCTGGCCGTAGCTAACGTTCTCGCTGCTGCCTCTGCGGGCTGTAAGGGTATTCACACGACCATCAATGGCCTTGGCGAACGTGCTGGCAACGCGTCTCTCTCATCTGTAGTTGCAGTTCTCCACGATATGCTGAAAGATGCTGAGACAACGATCAACGAG
>JAZUIL010000201.1:0-8286 GCA_045642245.1 Bacteroidales bacterium | reverse complement strand
GGTGAATGGCGAGTGTGGCATGGAGATCCTCTTCCCGGTCAAGGGTCTTGACAAGAAGGCTAATACCTGGGTACGTAAATCCTATCCTTGGGCAGACGGCTGGTTTACAGGCGGTTCTACTGCTAGCGGAGACATCGAGGCCGACATCGTCTACTGCGGTTACGGCGTGACAGCGCCAGAGCTCGGCTATGACGATTATAAGGGCATCGACGTCAAGGGCAAGATCGTACTCATCGAGGGTGAGACGCCTAACCATAGTCAGGATTCTATCGACATTAAGAAGTGGTATCACCACACCCTTCATGCCGTCAAGATGAAGAACGCTTACGATCATGGCGTGGCAGGTGTGCTCTATAAGTGGGTGCCAGGTCCAGGTGTACCTTATCAGGAGAATTTCCTTTATTGCAACGTTACTGATACTGTGGTGAGCGATATCTTCCGCGGCACCGGTCGTACCTATGATGAGTGCATCCAGAAGATCCGCGATACCTTTAAGCCACAGTCGTTCAACACCGGCAAGCGTGCACGCATCAAGATGAGCACCACCTACAATCCTAACGGCGTGGGTAAGAACATCTTCGGCATGGTACGCGGTGCAGAGCTCCCTGACGAGTACGTCATCGTAGCCGCACACCTTGATCACCTCGGCATGATTCCATATCACATCGCAGGTGCTAACGATAACAATGCCGCCGTAGCCATCATGCTCGGAGCAGCTGAGGCGTTGGCCAAGAGCCCTATCAAGCCAAAGCGCAGCGTCGTGTTTATGAGCGTCGATGCAGAGGAGACCAACCTCGGTGGCTCGACCTATTACACCCAGCATCCACTCTTCCCTAAGGATAAGGTCAAGGCCGTGCTCAACCTGGAGCAGCCAGGTGTAGGCGAGGTGCTGGTAGGTATGTATAACTACCTCTATCCACAGTTCGAAGAGATTGCTAAGAAGGTCAACGATAAGTACATCCACCGTCAGATCTTCACCCGTGAGAATCACTTCCTCACCCGTCCTCGTACTGATGGCGCCGTCTTCATGCAGGCCGGTTATCCATGTATGGACCTCCGTGCTTCAGGCGGAAACGGTTACTATCATCATCCAAAAGACGATATTGACACCATCAATCCTGAGATCCTTCAGGCAGAGTCCGAATGGCTCTACTGGATGGCTATAGAGTGGGCAAATCAATAAACGTTTTGATTAACTGACGGTAATCGTTGTGTTGCCGAATGTGATTATGTCTCCTGGATTGATTTCTACACCATATTCAGAAACAGGTGATCCGTTGATAACTGTTTGTGTCTCAGGATTACGCTGATAATACTTTGGACGTCCGGGATGAATGTTGACACAGCGGCCGGTGCATCCATTGCAAGGAATCTGTTTGTGGCTGATAAGGCCTTTAGGACACTCTGTTCGGATCTGTCCTGGCTTCAGTTTCCAAGGACCACCTGTTGCGCCAATCAGATAACACTGGAACGGATCGGTCGCTTCATCGTCGATGGCAATAGCATTCCATACGTTCTTACATTGCTGTCCGATAGTGATGACACCAGAAGAACCTTCGATCATATTGTCGATATCATAGCTGGTCGACTGACCATTGATTTGTATCTCTAATTTCATTACTTATACGTTATTGATAATAGCTTATTTTTTTGAATATCCTAAATGTTTTTAGGTTAGCATGTAACCTTCAGAACCTTTTGGGTGCTGGAGGTTATTTTTGCATAATCGGATTGCACTAATCCGGGAAGCCACAGAATCTGACCGGTAGCATCCGTAATGATCCAGGTAAGCTGCTTCTGTAATGGCAATAGATGATGATCTGTGAAGACATCGCTGATCAGTCGGGTGTGTCCCTGCATGCCGAGAGGTGCGATGCGATCTGCTTGTTGCCAACGACGGAAGGAGAGGGGTGGCACGATCACTGCAGCATCAAAATAGGCGATGTGAGGATCACGTCCGGGATTAGCTTCTGAGACAGGGATTTCCTCTACCGTCCATTGAATAGGACGTGATGGTAGAGGCCTCTGCTTGGGTGTGGCAAGCAGCAGATCCTTGGTGACTTTGACATCAAAACCTAGTTGCTGATAATGCTGAGTGAGAGGATGGATGAGATGTTCTTCTGGTTTGGCAATCATCTCATAACTATGTTCATCTACAGCTACTTGTCGTGCATGTTCCTGTCGGTATTTCCGGATTTCAGTATCGGCCCATTGTGCAGTTTCGCTAAGATGTTGCATTGTGAGTGAGATTCCGTGTCGCGACTGAGGAAGAATCTGTTCCATAAGTGGCAGTACCTGGTTGCGGATCTGATTGCGAAGCGTGTCGTTCTCCAGATTAGTGCTATCTGTAATATAGCTGAGGCCCTCGGCTGAAAGATAGTCGAGAATCTGTTGACGACTGAGGCAAAGCAAAGGTCGTATGACATGTGTGGCGTGATTGACTGGCACGATGCCGGTAAGGCCGTTGATGCCGGTGCCTCGCATAAGATTCATGAGCAATGTCTCAATACTGTCGTCCTGGTGATGACCAATAGCAATGAACTTTTCTCTCCTCATCTCTAATTCCTCACGGAACCATGCATAACGTAATTCTCTTGCAGCCATTTCGAGCGACATGTGATTCTCCTCCATATAGGAGAAGGTATCGAAATGACGAATCAGAAGAGGAATGTCAAGTTGTTTGCAGAGTTCCTCGCAGAAATGCTGGTCACGATCGGATTCTTCTCCTCGCAGATGGAAGTTGCAATGCAAAGCCGTACAAGGATGACCGAGCGTATGCAGGATATGCAGAAGTGCTACGCTGTCAGGACCGCCGCTGAGAGCCACGAAAAGCGGTGTCTCAGAAGTGTTGATATTGCATTTGTCGGCCATAAACTGACTGACGAGAGATAGGATATTAGCAGATGGAGTCGACATTGATTGTGTCATATTTTTATTTTTCGATGCAAAAATACAAAAAAAGAATGTAAAATTTCGAGTTTTGAGAAAAAAACACTATATTTGCCACGATTTTTGTGCGCACGTGTGCATGTGTGCAGAATTTTAGTATTGAAATTTTATAAAACAGATATATATGTTGCTCCAAAAGATTAACGCTTTGATGACCGAAATTGACGGTTTGAAGGCTGATAATGCAGAGGAAATCGAGGCTTTGCGCATCAAGTACCTCAGCAAGAAAGGTGAGGTAACTTCTTTGATGGCAGACTTCCGTAATGTGGCAGCTGACCAGAAGCGTGAGATTGGTCAGAAGATCAACGCGCTGAAGCAGAAGGCTACCGAAAAGATTGAGTCGCTCAAGGCTGAATTCCAGTCAGAGGATCACATCGATCAGACCATCGACCTGACTCGTCCTGCTTACCCAGAGGAGGTAGGTACTCGTCATCCTTTGTCATTGGTTAAGCAGGAGATCATTGATATTTTTGCACGTCTCGGCTTCTCTATTGCAGAAGGTCCTGAGGTAGAGGATGACTGGCATGTGTATGGTGCACTTAACTTCGCTGATGATCATCCGGCTCGTGATATGCAGGATACATTCTTCATTCAGCAGAATCCTATCGTAGTGCTCCGTAGCCATACATCTTCGGTACAGGTTCGCACCATGGGACATCAGCAGCCACCTATCCGTGTGGTTTGTCCAGGTCGTGTATATCGTAACGAGGCTATCTCTGCTCGTGCACACTGCTTCTTCCATCAGGTAGAGGGTCTTTATGTTGACAAGAACGTTTCATTCGCCGACTTGAAGCAGGTGTTGCTCCAGTTCGCTAAGGAGATGTTCGGCCCTGACACTCAGATTCGTCTCCGTCCTAGCTACTTCCCTTTCACCGAGCCTTCGGCTGAGATGGATGTAAGCTGTACTCTCTGTAAGGGTAAGGGTTGTCCAATGTGTAAGGGTGCTGGCTGGCTTGAGATCCTCGGTTGTGGTATGGTCGATCCTAATGTCCTTGAGGCAAGTGGTATTGACAGCAAGGAATATACGGGTTACGCTTTTGGTATGGGTGTGGAGCGTATCGCTAACCTCAAGTATCGTGTGAAGGACCTCCGTCTCTTCTCTGAGAACGATCAGCGATTCCTCGACGAGTTTACTGCTGCACACTAATTAGCAATTGATAATTGACAATTGATAATTTATAATTGATGGAACTGATTCCAAGCTTTCAGGTAGATCATACCGACCTTCAGCCAGGTATCTACATCTCACGTCAGGATGCAGTAGGTGATACTTGTTTTACTACCTATGACATCCGTATGACGGCACCAAATCATGAGCCGGCCATCAATCCTGCAGCGATTCACACCATCGAGCATCTTGTAGCAACCTATCTTCGTAATCACGAGGAATGGAAACAGAATGTCATCTATTGGGGTCCTATGGGATGTATGACAGGAAACTATCTGATCGTGAAAGGAGCTTATCCTTGTCAGGTCATCAGAGAGTTGATGCTCGAGGCTTTTGCTTACGTTCGTGATTATAACGACGAGGTGCCAGGAACGACTCCTGCTACTTGTGGCAATTGCTTGATGCACGACCTGCCGATGGCAAAATGGGAGGCTAATCGATATATAGATCGACTTGAGAATCATTTCTGTTGTGACTATCCTGGGGTTGAACGTCCAAAAGATGCACAGGGAAAACAGTTCTTTGATGCTTGATTTATTGGTCGTCCTGAAATAAGGTTTTGACTTTGACCGAATAATAGGATTCACATTGCGTACACATATTATATATATATGTGGTAGCGCGAAGCTACTTCTTTGTTGTCTGCTCGGGATGCTGTCATTTATGGCTACCGGGCAGACATCTGCGCCTTTTGTAGCAAAGAAGGAAGGTGTGGAGTGGTATCAGATGCTGATGCAAGGCGGTATGATGAGGCAATATACCGACATCTTTGATAAACATCGCGGTTGGTATATGACTATGCCGTCAGGTGTCTCTGATATCATGACGATGAACTTTGTGGATGGCTATAGCTATGGCTTGCATAGTACCATTGGAAAGATGCGGCTGGATCGAAGCCGTTGGGAACTTGAAGAGACGGTGCGATGGGCCTCGGGACGTAATACGGTCGTAGCAAAAGGAGCTCTCCGCTATATCTGGCCGGTTGAATATGAGTCTTTCGTCGAATTATATGGTGGTCAGCATATGGAGGATTTCGATCCTGATCCAGCAATGCCACTTTCTCAATCACTGATGGCATCTGGCATCTGCGGTTGGAACCATTATAAGTTGTATGAGCGAACCTCAGCAGGCGTTCGTTTTTCGCTTCCGATCACCTTCGACTTGAAGATGTCGGCTAGTATCGGATGGGAGAGAAGACGTGCAAAAGAAAACTCCAAAAGTCGGAATGTCTTCGGTGCTCATGCACAAAGTAATGATCCGCGAGTGGGTATATCGTATTCTGCCTATAATCTTTGGTCTTCAATATGGAACATTAAGACACTGAGTGATTCACTGATTCTGTATGATGGTCCTATTGATGCAGAATTACTCAAGGCTAGCTTCCGCTTCGATTATAATCCGATGCGATCGCTGATGGTGATAGACGATATGACGGTCAAAGAATCCTTGAAATACCCGACCATTAGCCTTCTCCTTGATCTAGGAATTGGTAAGAATCGCAATGCTGACAACTTCAAATTCCTGTCTGTGAATGCTTGTGTGAATCAAACCGTTGAATGTTCGCGCTTGACGGATAGATTCCTCTATGCAGCCAGTATGGGTATACTTTTGAACGATGGTAACGTCGGTTTGGCAGATATGCATCACTTCGATGCTTCCAGGTTCTGGTGGCAGAGACAGCAATCCGTTACTCGATTCGCGTTGCTTGACAATTATGAGCTAAGTACATATAAGCAATGGCTCGAAACTCATGCAGAATGGAATTCCACACGGATGCTTTTAACCCGATTTATTTCTCCTACGGAAACCTGGAGAGAATTCCTTCAGCTTCACACCGTGGCAGTTGCAGATCATCGTATTCACACTGAAGCTCAGTATGGCTGGGATCTCGCTCAAACGTTACGTGTAGGTGTCTCTGTCGGCTTCAATGATTTCACGTATCGTGGTGCGGCTGTGACGATGGTTCTTGATCTGAACGGAGCTGCAGGCCATTGAGTAATACTTTTTAGCGTTCCAACATACTATTTTATATTCCACACTCCTAACTCATCATTAATTACATGCAACCTTTAGCTGAAAGAATGAGGCCAAAAAGCCTCGATGGATATATTGGACAGCGACATTTGGTAGGCCCGAATGCCGTGTTGCGCCGCATGATTGAGTCGGGACGTATTGCCTCGTTCATCTTGTGGGGGCCTCCTGGCGTGGGAAAAACTACGCTGGCTAAGATCATCGCTCAGACCCTTGATCTGCCTTTTTATACTTTAAGCGCTGTCAGTAGCGGTGTCAAAGAAGTGCGAGAGGTGATTGAGCGAGCTAAGAAGGATCATTTCTTCCTGCCGAATGCTTCGCCTATCCTGTTTATTGATGAAATCCATCGCTTCTCTAAGTCGCAGCAGGATTCTTTGCTCGATGCTGTGGAGCGTGGTGTGGTGACGCTGATCGGTGCTACGACAGAAAATCCATCGTTTGAGGTGATCCGTCCGTTGCTGAGCCGTTGCCAGGTTTATACCTTGAAACCATTGGATGAAGAGGATCTGCTTGGGTTGATGGAGCGGGTTTTCAAAGAAGATCCGATCATCTCTAAGCGAAAGGTAGAGGTTCAGGAGACATCTGCACTGCTTCGTTATTCAGGGGGTGATTGTCGTAAGTTCCTCAACATCCTCGACCTCCTATGTGGAGAATATGCCGACGAGGGACCCTCCCCCGACCCCTCCACAAGGGAGGGGAGTAGTATGTTCTCTCCTGAAGACTTTGTAGATGATGAGGAGGACGACGATGAAAATGACGATAACGAGGTGACTACTCCCCTCCCTTGTGGAGGGGTCGGGGGAGGGTCCACTATCGTGATCACCGATGCATTGGTCATCGAGAAGCTCCAAGCCAACCCGATGGCCTATGACAAGGACGGCGAGATGCACTATGACTTGGTATCGGCCATGATCAAGAGTATACGAGGCTCTGATCCTGATGCTGCGGTCTATTATATGGCACGTATGATAGAAGGCGGTGAGGATCCGGCATTTATCGCACGTCGACTGGTGATCTCTGCTAGCGAGGACATAGGTTTGGCAAATCCAAATGCATTACTCCTTGCCAATGCCGCTTTTGACGCAGTTCAGAAGATCGGTTGGCCAGAAGGTCGAATCCCGTTAGCGGAGGCTTGTGTCTATCTGGCCGCTTCTCCAAAGAGTAACGCTTCGTATATGGCCATCAATTCGGCTTTACAAAAAGTACAGGAGACGGGCAATCTTCCTGTCCCATTGCATTTACGTAATGCTCCGACCAAGTTGATGGAGAAAGAAGGATACGGGAAAGGATATAAATATGCACATGACTATCCAGGACACTTCGCTTATCAGCAATATATTCCAGATGAATTGGTGAAAGAGGGTGGCATGACACAGTCGCTTTTCTATCATCCGCAACCTAATGCACAGGAGGATCGCATGAAGGCTCATCTCGGTTCTTTGTGGGGAGAAAGGTTCAAATAAAGGACTTTTGCTGACAAAACGAGATTAATAATGGGGATAGTTATGGGATATTTGTCAGTAGAATTGGCTATTTTGGTTAATATTTCTAATAATTGTCCTTTTATTGAAGATTTTTGTAAATAAATTTGTTTACTATAAAAAAAGTCTCTATATTTGTCGTCGCAAATTTGACGCTCCCCAAAGAAATGAATAAAATATATTAATTGATAATATGAAAAAGCATGTATTTAATGCGGGACCATGTATCCTGCCACAAGTAGCTCTCGATAATGCAATCGAGGCAATCAAGGATTTCAAAGGTACAGGTGTAAGTGTCCTCTGTATCTCTCACCGTACTAAGGAGTGGGAGGCTACTATGGAGGAGACTCGTCAGCTCTGGAAGGAGTTGCTCAACATTCCTGAGGATTATGAGGTACTTTTCCTTGGTGGCGGTGCATCGCTTGAGTTCTTGATGGTTCCAATGAATTTCCTTGAGAAGAAGGCTGCTTATCTCCAGACCGGTGTTTGGGCAAAGAAGGCAGCTAAGGAGGCTAAGGCTTTCGGTGAGACCGTGATCGTAGCTTCTTCTGAGGATAAGGTTTATAATTACATTCCAAAGAACTTTGAGGTTCCACAGGATGCTGACTATTTCCATATCACCAGCAATAATACCATCTACGGTACCGAGATCAAGGA
>JAZUIL010000200.1:0-9762 GCA_045642245.1 Bacteroidales bacterium | reverse complement strand
CCTACGCTATACTCCACACCCTGACTATCGGCCACGACGATTTTTTCCGCTTGATCCTGGCTGGAGCAAATGCCCTTAGCATGACATCCGGAACACGCGGAACTCTGAATAAAGCATACGGTCACTTCATGACCATCTACTTTGATCACACGACCATCATGGGTTATATTTTTCATCGATAAGATTATATCTTGCGGATGATAAAGCTCTAAAATTTGGCGCAAATTTAGTAATTTTTGTCGATATATAGACTTGTTTTGCCTCAAAAAATGCTTTTTTGTGTTATAGACTTATAAAAAATGTGTGTTTTCTACCAAAAATGGGGATTATTTATTAATTTTGCACCCAACAAAAAGCAAAAAACAGAGCACTTCAGACAAATTAAATGCTAAAAAAACTTTTTATTTCAGGTCTGGCATTGACCATGGTTTGTTGCAGCTGTAGCAAATCCGCGTCTCAGTCCAGCGATACAAATTCTAGTCAGACAGAGACGACAAAAGCCGGTTCACAACCGAGTTTCAGCGCCGACTCAGCCATGCTTTATGTCAAGCAGCAGTTGGACTTCGGTCCTCGCGTTCCTGGTACCGAAGCACAGCAATTATGCGGCACATGGCTCGAAAACGAACTCACCAGACATGGCGCTCAAGTGACCATCCAACGTACTGAAGCCACGGCTTATGATGGCACCAAACTTCCGGTCATAAACATTGTCGGCAGCTATAACAAAGACGCCAAGATGCGCGTCCTTCTCATGAGTCACTGGGACTGTCGTCACGTCGCAGATAACGATCCGGATGTTAGCAAGCGAAAGCAACCGGTCGATGGCGCGAATGATGGAGCCAGCGGAGTCGGAGTCCTCCTCGAATTAGCTCGTCTGGCCAACCTGAAACTTCCACAAGTTGGCATCGACATCTTCCTGACCGACGTTGAGGACTATGGAGCTCCGGACGACTGGAACGGTTCTCACGACGAGAAGTGGTGGGGTATGGGAACACAGCTCTGGTGCCAGCAGGCCCGCAATGAAGGATATCGTGCACAGTATGGCATCCTGCTTGATATGGTCGGTGCTCCTGATGCTACATTCTACCGCGAATACTATAGTGACCGCTACGCCTCAACTTATGTCGATCAGATCTGGCAGACAGCTGCAGGCATGGGATACAGCCAGCTCTTCGTCAATCAGCGAGGCGGAGGAATTACAGACGATCACGTCTTCGTCAACCAGATCCTCGGCCTTCCTACCGTCGACATCATCGACACCCGTATGGAGAGCGATGGCACATTCTACCCTTACTGGCATACCACAGGAGATACACTCGACAAATTATCGGCCGAAACACTCCAGAAAGTGGGCAATCTGCTGGTAAAACTGCTGTGGTAAATAGAAGCCCCTACCACATGTTCCCTACCCCGAACAGTGGAAGGGAGTGATTAGAACTAATATGTCAAACTATTAATACGTCTTGCCCTTAGACGCTCCGATAAGTAGTAATTCAAACTACTCCTTTCCACCGCTAGGGGGAAGGGTCAGGAGATAGGGGCTTATTTATGACTATCAACGAAATTCAGGATCAGATCATCGATGACTTTTCAGCCTTCGACGACTGGATGGACAAGTATCAGATGATCATCGAAATGGGCAATAGCCTCGAACCTCTCGATGAGAAATATAAGACACCTCAGAACCTTATTGAGGGGTGTCAGAGCCGCGTATGGTTGCAGGCCGACTATGACGAAACTGCAAACACAATCCACTTTACAGGCGACAGTGATGCAGTCATCGTCAAAGGTTTGGTAAGCCTCGTCATCCAGGTACTCAGCGATCATACACCCGACGAGATTCTGGCTTCCGACCTCTACTTCATCGAAGAGATCGGCCTGAAAGAAAACCTCTCGCCTACCCGATCAAACGGCTTCCTGTCCATGATCAAGCAGATGCGTATCTACGCGCTGGCATTCAAGGCCAAAGCACAATGATCTTCCGACATTCTCCTACATTCTTGCACGTGCAAATTACAATCTAACAATTCCATTCAATATGAAGCGATTTTTTCTTATCATAGCGCTTGCACTAGGTCTGAGTGCTACCACACAGGCGCAGATCACCAGCTCTGCAGAGACACAGAACACTACCGAGAATCCAGATGCAAAATATCTCGTTCCTATCCCACTCGAAGAGAATGGCATGGTATATCTGGAGCGCGACCTCACCTTACCAGAAGGTTTCGACAAAGAAGAGACCTTCACCAAGATGAAAGACTGGCTCGACCGCTGCATGAAAGATCAGCGAATCTATAACAGTTCAGCGCTCGACGAAGATCGTCCTTACACCCTCAGCCAGATGGTTCGTCAGGAAATGATTTTCTCAAGCGGACTCCTTTCTCTCGACCGTGCAGAGGCCTCATACGTCCTCGAACTTTCACTCAAGGAGAACACTTTGGTACTGAAACTCCGTCGCATCAGCTATCGTTATAGTGGTGATAATCCAGATCGCAAGGTGCTCCGCTGTGCAGCCGAGGACTATATTGCTGACAAGGTTGCACTCAACAAGCGTGGCGACAAGATGCATCGAGCATTCCGTCGTTTCCGTGTCAAGACCGTTGATCTGATCGATGAGTATGCAGAGTCCCTTAAGTTGGCATTCTGGATCAAATAACCCCTCCGGGCCCTCGGCTAAAGCCTCGTCTTCTCGCCAAGAGCATAAAAATGCTCTTTTTTATGGCTGCGAGGACCTAACTCCTAACTCCTCACTCCTAACTAAATAGATGTGGATTATTCTCGCCTTCATCTCGGCCATGCTGCTGGGATGCTATGACGTCTGCAAGAAGCTCTCTCTCAAAGGCAACGCCGTCATCCCGGTATTGCTGCTCAATACATTTTTCTGCTCGTGCATCTTTCTGCCGCTGGTCGTACTCTCGGCCCAAGGTCTGATCAGCACGGGCAGTTTGCTGTATATTCCCCCGATCGAAGACGCCACCATACATATATATATAATAGGTAAGTCAGCCATCGTCCTCATGTCATGGATCTGCGCCTATTATGGTCTCAAACACCTGCCACTGACCATCGCCTCGCCGATCAATGCTACCCGACCGATACTTGTCCTACTCGGTGCCATCTTCATCTTCGGCGAAAGACTCAACGCGTGGCAGTGGGCCGGTGTACTGATTTCCATCGTAGCCTTCGCGCTCATCAGCCGAAGCGGCAAGAAAGAAGGAATTTCGCTTAAAAGTAGCATCTGGATCTGGATGGTCATTGCCGGAACGATCTTCGGAGCTTTCTCCGGATTATACGACAAGTTCCTGGTCGGGTCACCAGACAATGGTCAAGGACTTTTCGGCATCTGGCCGAACCGCGGCTTCAACAAGATGATTATCCAGTCATGGTATAACTTCTATCAGGTGCTGATGATGGGTATCGTCTGCCTCATCTGTTGGGCGCCGAAGCGCCACCGCCTCAAGCATCCGTTCCATTGGAAATGGCAGATTCCACTCATCTCCATCTTCCTCTCCGTTGCCGACTTCTGTTATTTCTACGCGCTCTCCTACCCTGACGCGCTGATCTCCGTCACCTCGCTCGTCCGCCGCTCTAGCGTCCTCGTGAGCTTCCTCTGTGGCTGGATCCTCTTCAAAGAGAAGAACATCAAGTCCAAAGCCATCGACCTCCTCTTCGTCATCATCGCCATGGCACTACTATGGATCGGTTCGCAGAAATAAAAGTCTTATTGAAATAAAACGATTCAAAATATTAAAAAGGATTTGTGCTCGTTGACACAAATCCTTTTTTAATCTATATTTGAGGGAATAAAATATACCAATTACTGAATGATAGGATAAGCTGCAGAACGTGCAGTATAACTGTATGCTGGAGACGTTCCCAGATATGCATTCAAACCACTCTGAGCATGGATATCAATAACCGTGTCACCTTCCTGCATGGCAGTAACCGTACCAGCTGCTATTTCTTCCGCATGTGCCTCATTATAAGCCGCAGCTTCTTCAGCAGTTGCCTGATGCGATACTTCAAGAGAACCGTTGACAAATACGTCCTTCTGCATCTCATTTGTCGATTTTCCCTCTCCACTATCCGTTTCTACACCCTTAGCCAAATCATTATTATAAAAACAGCCTGTCAACGTTCCTCCATTAGCAACGCCATATAGAGTGGTTCCTTTAATAGCTCCAGCATTGTAGCATCCAATTATCGAACCAGAGTTTGTTCCGACAAGACCAGAGACTGCCCCTGTACCTTCAATATCTCCTACATGATAGCAGGCGATTACAGTTCCCGTGTTTGTTCCGATCAGCGATCCTGCACCAGAGACAGTACTCTTCATATCACCATCCACCATACAAGCTTCAACTCTTCCCGCATTATTTGCGGTCAAGGCACCTATACCTGCAATAATGATAGGATCAATGATATTAAGATGTTCGACAACTGCATTAGCACCAAGTGCATAGAATAATGGGGCGCCATTTACACGCGAGATCTTACGTCCACCGCCTAAGAATGTTCCGTTAAAAACATTCCCTTCTTTACCAATACCGATCCACTTTAAAGCCGCTTTCGAACCACTTGTAGATCTACCTAGTTTTTGCAACTCTTCTGTTTTTAAAAGAGTTGTATCCTGGAGCGTAATATCTGCGTCAAGTTTCACATACTTTCCCTTGAAACTATTACCATTCTGCACCTCATACGCAAAAGACAGCAACTGGTCTGCAGTTGATATTTGGTAAGGATCCAACTCTGTTCCAGTATGTTTATAGATATCATACAGCACATCTCCTTGCTTATAAAGCCAAGTTGCATCATCTTCAGTAGCGTTTTTGTCCGTATGAATGGTTACGTCATCTTTATTTGTGCTATGCAAGAATGTCCAGTTCTTACGCAGGCTACCATCATTCGGATTCTCCATATACAACCACGACATATACTCTGCACCCAAAGTCATACTCTCATTACTATGATTGAGTGAAATATAAATAGTGGTACAATAACCAGCTTTGAACTCGACATTTCCAGGCAACGTTGCGCTATATTCGTTTTCTACCAGATTATCAACGGTCTGGCCTTCGACTTCTTTTGTCGGATTCATTGGATCAGGATACTTTACTGTGAAAGTAAAACTTTGATCCGCTTTCACACAAGGAACGGCCAATGCATAGAACGTAAAAGTTTTTGCAGAACCTGTTCCTACACCACTCGGGCGTGGAATCCACATATGGGTATCTTTCGTTTGATTGTATGCAACCATTTTTCCATCAACGGTAGGCCAAATTGTAGCGCAAGGATCATTCTCGTTCAGACTCTGAACTCCATTAGAGTTTTGATCCCACTTATACAATGTCAGCATGTCTCCAAGCACCATATCCTCAACAATACTCTTCGTATCTGCCGTTGTGCTACTAAATCCAGTAATAGTGACAATGACACGCACATTGGCAAGTGCATGATGAAATTTCAAGACAGCTCTTGAACCGCCGCCAATACCTGATTCCGCCTGCATTTCCGTGTCATGGGTAACTAGAATATCATCATACTTAATCTTGGTATTATCAGTATGATCAATAAAACCTTCAGCATAAGGATCTCCTATCGAGCCATAATAAACCTCCCCAGCAGGTGTCCAGTCAAAAGTTTTACCTGCTGGTGGCTGTGGTGTACAATACCCCACAAAGGTATGACTTCTACTACCATCTGTCCAATAGATATTCTCTGGAGCCAGAGAAGAAGAAGAGGTACTACCTTTATCTGTTTCTCGTCTCCAGTTTCCATCTACCTGTCCTTCCTCAATGGTGTAATTATACTCAAGTCCTGCATAATTATAATCATTCAGCGCGTGATCTGTTCTATAAAGCTTTGTAAGCTTCATATGATCATTCCCTACGAACACATCACGACCTACATAATCTGCAATACCTTCAGCTCGGGTCTTGGCACCGCCATCAATCGAGGCCACAATTTCCGATATTTCTATACGGTCAGGGTTTTCATCGACGGACCATTCCTCTGACTCTTTACAAGCCATCAGACCAAATGGGACAAAGAAATATAATAGATATTTTCTCATGAGCTATCAAATCCTATGGGTGATAAGTGTAATTAGAACACAATCTTCAACTTATAACTGACTCCCTCTACAAATTCTTTCTGAGACAAAGTCGCTTGGTAACGTTTCTCTCCATCACGCAACCAGAAAACTGCATTCTCCGTCAGTTTACAAGGAGGGACCAAAAGCATAAAATGATTAGTATGATCAGGATCGTGATACGCAGTATAAATACCAGTATTATCTACGGTGGCATATGTACCACTATTATAGGCTCCACCCGCAGGATATGGATTCCCCGAGATACAGGTTATTCGAGAAATTGGTGAGGAACTATCATCTGTCGAGATTTTATCTGCAAGCACCTCGATACCTATGACCTTGCCATTGTTTTCTCTGCTGCACGAAGCCTTCGTTCTATATTGGAATGAATAATCCTCATTACTCTCATCTGCATAATAATCACCCACTACGATTTCCGCCTGATCAATATCAGGCATTTTCTCAAGAGTAAGGACTGCATTTGAGGAAACTGAAATAGCGTCATTAATAGTGATATCAAGACGAGCCACTTTGTGTTTGAAGTTCAAAGCGACATTCAGCGCACCTGTCTGCATGAATGACTGCGCCCATAACAAATCACTTTGTTTATAATTCTTCAGTTTGCTCTGGTCAGCATGAAAGATGTTGCTTGGACGGGAATACCGATAGTTTCCAGAGACGAAATAACGCTGAATCGGACTATAGATGGCCGTATAAACATAAGGTGTTTTTTGCGCTTCGTACGACCCTATGGTTGCACCAGTGATGGCATTTCCATTATATGTCCATCCTCCCTCTTTCAATTCAAGTAAATAGTAGCTGGACCAAAGTTCACCATATTCCCATCGGTTAGAAAAGGGAGTAATGATCTTCATTCTGATACGATCACCCGTCTCAAATTGGCTGCCATCCAAAGAGCTACGCGTCAACGACTCTCCTTCAAATGGGACAATCACAGAAGAGAAGGTCAACGTATCACCCGTCTTTGTTTCATCGACAAAAACGTCCACGTCATCTGAGCAAGATGCCAGAATGGCGATCATTGAAGACAAATATAGTTCTTTCTTCATTATATACAATTCTTATTTTAGTTTGGCTGATCCAATGGATTCCAGGCTGAAGTATTCAACCCTGCGTCTGCAGGACTTTGCGCTACTAATGTCGGATATCTATGATTATAACCTATCGAATTAGATTCATAATGCATCTGACAAATCTGGTTCAGTCCCCAATTGTCATTATATAGTTGAATCGCAAAATTCATTGCCTTCCAAGGAGCGAGGCCATACAGATCCTTCAGATCACTGCGTTCAGCAAGTGCGGCCATCGGGACATCATCCATCATATAATCATTCTTTGCTCTTAAAACATGAGAACCTGCACCTCTGATATATTCCAATAATGAATAATCATCGGAAGTCGTACTCACGGCTTTAGCAGAAGGTGAAAGTGTCGTGTCGTAATAGTTACAGACAAAGCGACGCATTTCAGGTTTAGCAGAGAAATTTTTCGCTGTTTTCTGTTCTGAAAGTTTTAACTGAGGAGCAAAGAATGACCTGGCTCCTGACGCATAACCACCTAACAGAGCACCACCCGTAATACCTTCAGCGGCCTGCATACATCCCATCATATGCAAATCACTGGCAGTTCCGACCAATGCACCAGAAGCATCGCCGACATGGATACAGCCTACAACGTAGCTTGTTCCATCAGTAAGACTTCCTGCAATACTATTTGTCGTACTATTGGCCAAAAGCGAAATACCGACAAGATGAATGCTGTTTACACCATTTCGTAGCAAGCCAGTCTTATGAATAGAGGAAATCTGAAGATTTCGGACAGATGCCTTTTCCCTGCCTGCACCATCCATATATCCGAAGAGATATTCTTCTCTCATATTCAGATTAGAGATTTTGTGCATATTCCCTTCGAAATTACCCATAAACTTACAGCCTTCAGACTTACCGATACTCTCGAGCTGCCAGTCATTAAGATCCAGATCATTATCGAGATGAATTGTAAAGCTACGCGACAAACCCTGATCAAAAAATGGATATGGACCATTGATATAAGCACGTTCAGAAGAGGCTGAAGATGTACCATCACCTACCTTATAACGATCATAGAATATATATCCTTCCAGCTCAGCAGCAGCCTCTGATTTCCATTTTGGTTCCTCAGGTTCTGGTGTGGTAGACCAACCGTATTCATCAGGGATCTGTACATTTACACCTCCTATTATTTCCTCACGATAGGTCTTCACTCTTCTGTACAGACCTGAGGTTTTAGTCGTAGCCTCGCCATTAACCAGATTGATAAACTCTAGGAATTCTTTCGCATTAGTAATATGGAATACCGGATGGTAATCTTCTTCACGACCAGTTATAACATTATAGATAGCAGTAGTAATCGCAGACTTCCACCACTCATAATCAGATGGTGTTGACACAGGTTTTTCAATACAGGCATCCTGAGCAGACTGGTCGACAAGAGTGAGTGTATTGTCCCAATCCATCTGTTCATCTACAGTCACTTTCAGACCATCATAATGATAACCGACAGTAAATTTATAGCTGACGCCGCGTTTCATTTCCAGACCATTCGGATACTTAGGCCTTGTCACACCATCAACCGTCTCCTTTATATCAGACAATGCAAAAATATGATACTTACCTTCATAACCAGGTGTATTATACTGATCTCCACCATTCACATCACGCACATAGACTCTGAAGCGTGTACAGGCTGGCAACCAAAGATTCTCTCCCTGGGTGGCAACCTCATTTGACATGTCATAAGGTATGGTAAATAGATAAAATGAATTATCATTACCATGACGGAACAAAGGACGCTGTACGTCATTTGTTACTTCTGCTGGTGTTTTAGTACCATATGAATAAAATGCCTCTGGATGCTCTTCAAGATGTGAAAGATTAGGGTTAGTTTGATCCCAATAAGACTTTAGCATGCCATAAAGCAGGCCTCTTTCTATATCCACACCTGCTGGCATACACATTTTATTATAAGCAGCTTCTACTAATCTTGCGTTTTCTTCCGCCTGTTCTGGGGAAACCTTATCCAGATCATCGTTCTCATGAGTGTCTGCATTATCAGAATACATATAATCAGTTGGTTCCGTACTGATCTCAATGTTTGAGAATTCATTGCCACTTAGCTTTGAGGCGAACATAATACGACATGTCATATGCTGAAAGGTCATTGGGATTCCCATTGTCGGACCTGAAGCTGTTACCCAATTAGCCATACTGAAATCTGGATAATAATTATTTTTACTATTATCCGTAAGGGTATGATAGAAATTGCTACGGCTCCACGCCCTGAAACGCAGAGTCTCGCCATTATCCCACGTCAAAGAGTCATTCAGTTGTTGGACGAATTCTTCTCCGGTTTCATTTTTTCCCTTTCTACCAGCTTCTATTACCCAGTTAATTCCTAAAGTAATGATGTCAGCTACCGTCTTTTCTACACGATAATAGGTTCGATATGCCTCATTCGAAGACCACTGGCCATTCTCCTTATCGTAATACTGACGATATACACGCATGATGTCTTTCTCATTGAAAGATCCATCATTATTTGTCGTATAATTAACTCGTGTATTAAAATTTTCAGCGAAAGAAGGGGCAAAATTCACTGCACGACCAATC
>JAZUIL010000199.1:0-12870 GCA_045642245.1 Bacteroidales bacterium | reverse complement strand
TGAAAGGCTATCAGCGGCAGGCGTTCCTTCCTTGACAGTCAAGCCGATGAAGAGGACTTCGCCTAAGATGCTGGATTGTGGTCCTAACGTAGGATTGCCGACATGAGGAGGAAGGCTCTCTCCGATCGAAGCCAGCTTTTCGGTGACGACCTGACGCGCCCTAAAAATATCTGTACCCCATTCAAACTCAACCCATACGACGCTAAAGCCCGTAGTGGAAGAACTGCGGACACGACGAACATCAGCGGCGCCATTGACAGCCGTCTCGACGGGGAAAGTGACCAGTCGCTCCACTTCTTCAGGCGCCATTCCTTCGGCTTCGGTCATCACCACGACGGTCGGAGCGTTGAGATCGGGAAAGACATCAACCTCCATATGCCACGCGGTATAGCATCCCGCAATCAAAAGCAGGATGGCCAACAGACAGATGGTCGGGCGGTTATGAAGAGAGAAATGTATGATTCTGTTCATAGCCGCTCGATTAATGATGATGATGACCCTCGGCTACCGTAGCTACGCTGGCCAACTTGACCTGATAAGCACCAGCCGTGACGACTTCATCGCCTGGCTGAAGGCCGCTGACGATCTCGGCGATTTCTGAACCTCGCTGTCCGACCTTGACTTCCTGCTTCCGATAATCGTCCTCACCAATCTTAAGATAGACGAAATAAAGGCCTTGTTCTTCGGTCAATGCAGTAAGCGGAAGTGAGAGAACTCCCTGGCGCTCACCACAAAGGAGAAAGACATCGGCAAACGAACCGGCAAAAAGACCCGGTGCATAGTCGAACTCAAAGATCACTGGAATATAAGGTGAAGCCATTCCGGCCGAAGAACCGTGGAAGTCGGTGGCTGAAGTACTCAAACCTGAAGCCTTACCGATGGAGAGCAGTCGGCCATGCAAGTCGCTGAGATGGAAGATCTTGTCGCTATAAGGCAACTGCAGATCTGCAGACACGATGCCCGAAAGACGGTCGTAATAACGCGCCGAGACATCGGCATGCAACTGGAGTTTCTGATGCTTTGAGATAACGGCCAAAGCCTGGCCTTCTGAGACATAGCTACCCGATGACACTAGACACTGCAGGAGATAGCCAGAGAACGGAACCGTCACGACATCAGCACCTTGCACACGGACAGAGAGCTGATAACGGAGCTCGGCAGCCTCGTATTCGCTCTTGGTGATCAACTGATCCTTATACAAACGTTGTGCACGCTCCCATACCTGTTGAGCTTGCTGGCGTTCAGCCGCAGCGTTGCCGACTGCATCGCCACTGGTCATCCCCTGAGAGGTGATCTTGAAGAGTGTCTGGCCTTTGTGGAGAGCTGCACCATCGGTAAGGACAGCGCCACTGGCATAGGTCAGGATACCAGCAGATCGAGCCACCAGTGTCTGCTCGTCATTCTCGGCAGAGAGGATCTCTCCACTGACTTTCAGCACCTGAGTAAAGGCTCCTGGCTGAACAACCAAGGTCTCCAATCCGGCCGCCTCTGCCTGTTCCTCACTGAAATGAATCACACCTGCTGCATGCTCGTGAGTCTCCTCGTCAGGATCGTGGTCGTGATCGTGATCATGATGGCCCGAGCAACTGACAAGGACAGCCAACGAGAGACAGTAGGTCAGAATATGTTTTTTCATCTTATAGACTTTTTAGAACGCGACAAAGGTAATGGAATGACCTTGCAAACGGATTGCAATGAGCATGAGACGCAGCAATTATTGCTTATCAGGAACAATTCCCATGGCAAATGTGAGCTGCGCCTGACACAAATACTCGTTGCTGCAAGCCTCGATATAAGCCTGCATCACGTCGCGATAGGTCTGCTGAGCAGCAAGGAGTTCGATGAGACTTGTCTCGCCTTTCTGATAACCGACTTTACGACTTTCGACGATTTCTCGAGCATCTTTCAGCATGTTGTCATTGTACTTACGAAGTACCTCAGTGGCTGCACGAGCTGCATTATACGCCTGCGCGGCTTCCATATGAACCTGCATCAGAGCGGCCTCATAATACTTCTGGCTCTGATAGACCTGACTCTCTGCTGCACGACGCTCTCCCCTATTCAGGTTAGAGAACTTCAGCGGAATAGCCACGCCGACACTCAAACCATTGAACTTCGGAGCAGGAGCTATCTCGTTGCGAACCTCGGTGTTGTATGAATAGCCGAGGCTCAAGTTCATCTCCATGCGGCGAGAAGCCTTCACGAGCTTCAGGTTATTCTCAGAGAGCGTATGCGAGAGCTCTGCTTCCTTGAGATCCGCGCGATTGGTCTCAGCTAGACGACAAACTTCTTCTTCGGTATATGGAAGGAGTCGCTGAGGAAGGTTCTCGTCGGCCAAAGCTGTCACAGGAGCGCCGCCACACATGAACGACAACGCCATCAAAGCATTGGCATACTCGGCTTTGAGTGCAATGAGTTCGCCTTCGAGTGTCTGCGCCTCGAGCTTGCTCTGCATGGCATCCGTACGGCCGATATCTCCGACACTCAGACGGATGCTGTCGCTCTTTGCTATCTGCATCATGTCTTCGACCGACTCTTCAAGGACCTTGCAGCTCTGCTGGAGCGTCCAGGCTTCCGACCAGGCTTGTGCAGCTTCAAGACGAAGGTTGCTCAGATAAGCTGCGATAGAAACCTCAGCCATCTCCTTCTCTGTCTTTGCCGTACGGATACGGGCGCGACGGACACCGCCAAGATCAAGGTCATAGCTCAAACCGAGGTCGAGCGACTGTCCCATCTGCATATACCAATCCTGGTTATTTCCATATTCGACCGACAACTCAGGATCATTGAACACCTTGGCGGCCTGCAGGTTAGCTGTGGCAATATCTACGTTATATTTCTCTGCCAAATAGCTGACATTCTTTTCTACGACCGTCTGCATATACTGTTCGTGTGTCGTAGTTTGGGCCTGCAATGACCAAGCCAACATCGACCAGGCCATTGGCAACAACGCCCAAAATATAGAGTTAAAAATCTTCTTCATCTTCGTTCTTCTTTTGATTTTCCACATGCTGCTCCATCTTATAATATAAGGTAGGCAGGATGAATAGGGTAATGATGGTTGAGAACAAAAGGCCATAGACAATGACGGTGGCCAACGGACGCTGCACGTCTGATCCGATACCTGAAGCCAACGACGCCGGCATCAAGCCGAGGATGGCCACGGTGGCCGTCATCAGGACAGGACGGAGACGATGTGCTGCACCGCTGACGACAGCGTTCTTGAGCGCCATACCTGACTGTCGCAGATCATTGATATGCGAAATCATGATGACTCCGTTCTGTATGGTCAAGCCGAACAAGGCGATAAAGCCGACGGCTGAAGAAATATTGAAGGTCATGTCGCGTACGAGAAGCGCCAGCAAGCCGCCGAGCAATGCCAATGGCAACATGGCAATGAGCAAACCGGCCTGACGGAAATCGCCAAACGCGCCAAACAGCAACAGGAACATAAACAACAGGACGAATGGGATAATGATGGCCAGACGCTTGTAGGCGCGGCTCTGGTTCTCAAACTGTCCGTCCCAGCGGATCTGATTCTCGGTATGATCGAAGACAATCTCTTCTGCAATTCGCTCCTGCGCCTCATTTAAGAAAGAGGTAAGATCACGACCTCGCAAATTAAGGCGTACGGTAAGATAACGCTTACCCATTTCTCGCATGATGGAACTTGCTCCGAGCGACGTTTCGATCTTTGCAACAGCCGAAAGCGGAATCATCGCACCGCTGCTGGATGTCAGCATCAGGTTGCCGATATGTTCTGGTGTATCACGCGAACTCTCGACATAACGGCAAGTCACATCATATACTTTACTGCCGATAAATACCTGGGAGACAGCCTTTCCTCCGATGGCGACCTCGATCAGATCTGCCACGTCGGCCACGTTCAATCCATAATGTGCAATCTTATCACGGTCTGTGGTAATCTTGAGCTGTGGGAGCGGTGGCTCCTGATCGATGACAACATCGGCGGCACCTTCGATGGTGCTTACAAGGCTGACTACCTGATTGGCAATGTCGCGTGTCTTGTCGAGGTTCTCACCATATACCTTGATAGCCAGATCGGAGTGCGAACCTGCCATCTGATCCATCACCATGTCGATGATTGGCTGTGAGAAGCCGACTTTATAACCTGGCATCTGTGCAAGAGCGGCAGACATCTCCTCGACCAGGTCTTCCTTTGTCTTGCCACCTTTCCATTCAGAATAAGGTTTGAGGCCGACACCACACTCGATATGCGATGGTGAGAACGCCTCGGTTCCTTCGTCGTCACGTCCGACCTGCGTCATCACGTAAGAAACCTCAGGGAATTTCTTCAAGGTATATCGCAAAGAATCTGCCATCTTAGCCGAACGCTCCAACGAAAGGCCTGGAGGTGTCTGAACCTGAATCCAGATACCACCTTCATCAAGTGTTGGAAGGAAGTCCTTACCGACAAAGATCACCAGCAGAATCACAGCGCTCAATACACCGGCAATGGTATTGCGGACAATATGAGGTCTCTCCAACAGATGCTCTGTCAAAGTACGGAAACGAACGGTAAGATTCTCTACATATTTATTATGGAATACCTTCTGTGGCCTACGATATACGGCATAAGCCATACCTGGAATCAACACCAGAGCCACCAGCAATGCTCCGGCCAAAGCATATCCGACCGTGAAAGCCATCGGGGTAAACATCTTCTTCTCGATACGCTCGAAAGCGAACAATGGCATGTAAGCCGTAATGATGATCAACGTAGAGAAGAAAATAGGCTTTGCCACCTGCATGACTCGCTTGACGATGTCTTTCTTATCAAGTGCCACATCCGGATGATCCTCACGTTTCTTCAGAATGGTCTCGGTCATCACAATCGCACCATCGACCAGAATACCGAAGTCAATGGCTCCTAATGAAAGGAGGTTGGCAGGGATATCTGTAAGATGCATCAGGATGAAGGCAATCAGCAGAGAGATCGGGATGGTAATGGCCACAAGCAACGCGCTGCGAGGACTTCCGAGGAAAGCAAGCAACACGACGATGACTAGGATCATACCAAAGAACAAGGTGTGCGAAACGGTGTCAAGCGTAGCATTGACCAAATTGGTACGATCGAGGAACGGATAGATCTTCACGCCTTTGGGAAGAACCTCATCATTAAGCTCTTCCACAGCGCTATGTACATTCTTCAGGACCTCCGACGGATTGTTATATCGCAAGATCTGAATGATACCTTCTACGCCATCGGTGTAATCGACGTTATCATCGAGGAAACCGAGGATACCCTTACGTTCCAGGTTTCCATATCGCAAGGTACCAAGATCACTGAGGAAGATCGGAGTACCATTGATATTCTTTACAACGATATTCTTCATGTCCTCCAGATCGGTAATAAGGCCTTCTGCACGAACCACGAAGCTCTGGTCTCCCTGTGTCAGTGTACTACCACCTGCATTGGAGTTATTCTGGCAGATAGATTCCTCCACGTCGGCCAAAGAGATGTCATATTTAGCTAGTTTGTCAGGATCGATCTCGAGCTGATACTGAGTGGTGATACCGCCATAATTGCTGACGTCAGCCACACCCGAAATCTGTGTCAGACGAGGAATGACGACCCATTTGTTGATGTCGGTCAACTCACGTAAAGAATGATTGTCGCTCTTCAGGATATAGCGGAACACCTCACCGGTCGGCGAGGTCAATGGATTCAGTTCTGGTGCTGCATCATAAGGCAGATCCACGCCATCGATACATTCACGGACGCGCTGACGTGCCCAATAGTCTTCTGTGCCATCCTGGAAAACCAGCATGATGGTGGAGATACCGAAGGTGTTGGTGCTTCGCATCATCTCGAGCGATGGCATACCGTTGAGTGCTCGCTCCAGAGGGATAGTGATCTGCTGTTCGACTTCCTCTGCCGCCAGGCCTGGAACCTGTGTGACAACCTGCACGGTAGTATCTGCAATATCTGGATATGCATCGAGCGAAAGCTGCTGCCAGCCATAGATTCCGAAGGCCGAGAGCAGAACGAAGGCGGTGGCAATGAGCCATCGGCGCTTCAAGATAAGTTTGGTAAACTTTTCCATACCTAAATAATATTATAATCTTAGGTTTCCCGTCGATTCTCTTTATTAGTTATTCAGGTAAAGTCCACCTTCTGCAATAATCTTCTCGCCTGGCTGCAATCCGCTCTTGATACAGATCTCACTCTTGTCATCATTGCTCGAACCGAGTTCTACTGCACGACGCTGGAAGACATTTGGCTGATCGGTGCAGACATAAACGAAACTGCTCTGCTCACCCAAGAAAACCGCCGTGGCAGGAACGACGATAGCATCCTTGGCTTCTGACAGGAAATGAACGGATACGAACATGCCATGCTTCAACTTGAGGTCCTGATTGTCACAGGCAATGACCACCTGCACCGAACGGGTTTCCTCATCGACAAGATTACCGACGTTGAGGATCTCTCCGTCGATGACCTGATCGGTATCGCTTTCTGGAATGATCTCCGCCTTGCCTCCCGTTGTGACAGATCCGATAGAATGCTCCTTGACGCGAGCGTTGACCCATACTTTATGCAGATCTGCTACGGTTACCAGCGGATCGCTGTCGGCTTTGGTGAAAGCTCCGACAGTTACATTGTTCTCTACGACCTCACCAGAGATCGGAGATACGATGGTCATGGCCTGTCCCATCTTGACAGTGGCAGGATCAGTGCCATAAACTCGGAGTGTAGCTGCTGCGAAATCCTTGTCATGACGCACGTTCTCACACTCAGCATAAGCCTCTTCCAATTCCTTCTGCGAGACGATGCCATGCTGTGCAAGCACCTTCTTTCGCTCGTAGTCGGCCTTGGCTTTCTCATAGTTCTGGAGATTCTGGAAATAATCCTTGCTGGCCTCGAGGAACTCAGGTGACGACATATCGAACAGCGCCTGACCGGCACTCACCTTGGTTCCTAACTTGACGTGAGAACGGATCACACGGCCGTCGAATGGCACATTGACCTCGGCAAACTTACCCGTTTCTGCCTGCACGGTGCCGACGGTTCGGAACTCGTTGCTGAAAGGCTTCAGCGACAAGGTCTCATATTTCAACTTGGAGAGGATAGGCGATGCACCATCAACGGTGACCTGATTGCCTTCGTAAGAGACTTCAATGGTTTGCTGTTCTCCCTTTCCGCCACATGCAGACAGGAGAACTACTGCCATGAGAATGGCATAATATTTTCTAAACATAATTAGAGCTCAAAAATGGTATAACGGTATAGGATGGCAAGTCCGGACATGCCATTTGTATACCTTATAAATATAATAATAGGATAAATCCTGGGGCAAATATGCCTCAGGCAAAGCCAGATGTCTGGAGAGAATCAGGCAACTGGAGGAGCTCTAAGTGAAAATGAATATTGCGGAATAAGAGTGAGTGCGATGACCTCACGGACAACAATCTGCTCACTGTATTCTGGTAAAAAACTCTGAATCTGTATACACTCAGTATTCTCATATGTTGCATTGTTCAGCTGATCGACAATCTGCAACTGAGAAGCAGTATGGCTATGGGTCTTTCCTCCGAAGAAAATATGAGAGTGGACGATGGTGCCATCTGCCAACTGGTGAGAATGGTAGCACAGGTTAGCCGACGCGAAAAACATCACGTAGACAACCAAAAGCAGAAGGCTTATCGTCTGTTTGATATGCTTAACCATTCCTAAGAAACAACACTAAAGTAGTTTGAATTCGTATCCCTGTTCGAGTAGCCATTCGATGGAGCGTGGGAGCGCTTCTTCCAGATTGTGCCACGACTTTGGCTGGTCGTGAAACGTGATGATCGAACCATTACGTGCATAATGTCTGACATTCTCAAACACTTCCTCTGCATTCAGGCGTGAAGAGTAGTCGCGCGTCACCAGATCCCACATCACCAGACGATACTTCTTCTGCAAGAGAGACGCCTGTCCGAAACGGAGCCAGCCATGTGGTGGACGGAAGAGATCTGACTGTATGAGCACATTGGCTTTCTCGACGTTGGCAAGATAAGCCTTCGACTCATAGGTGAGTGCAGAAATATGGTTCATCGTATGATTGCCAAGGCGGTGGCCAGCCGCCTTGACTTTTTCGAATACTAACGGATATCGAGCTACATTGTCTCCTACACAGAAGAATGTTGCCTTGATGCCATAACGAGCTAGGACATCCAACACCCAAGGAGTAACCTGAGGTGTAGGGCCATCGTCAAATGTCAGGTACACACACTTCGGCTGTGATGGAATGCGCCAGAAGGAGTCCTGAAACATGAGACGGCGGAACCAGGTAGGCGGCTGCTCGATGAACATGCTTAGCTCAGGACTTTGTACTTGCTATATGCCAGTTCGAAGAGTGTACGGAACTCCTCGTCATAACGCTTCACGAGTTCCTCGTTACCCTGAGCCTCTGCTACTTCAAGAGCCTCTCGCATAGTCAGGAGGTGCTCACGGATGGTACGACCTACCGACTGGATGAAAGATGGCTGGAGTGTGAACGCCCAAAGGAGATACTCTTCGTTCTGTGCGAGGATATCTGCCAGGATGCGGTCACCATCAGCATTCTCACCTGCTGCATAATAAGCCTGAGCCATGGTGATGGCTGTATAGTCGTATGGCACATTGGCTGATGGGATGGTCTCATCGCAGAAACGTGTTGCCTTGAGTGCACGATCGACGTCACCGATCTGGAGCAATTCCTCAATCAAGGTGGTGAACATCATACGCTGAGTACGACACATACGACGGTTGTTCTCATCGAGGTAAACAGTTGTATCCTGAATATTACCCCATACGAACTTATTCATCAGGTTGTCATAGCTCTTGTCGATATCTGCAGTGGTAGTGCCACCTCCCTCAAGTGGAACGATCTGGTAAGCCAGACCTACGAGACGGAAGTAACGGTTCAAGCTGATATACATATCTGAGCCGACGGTAGTAGCGAAATAGATAGGACGCTTCCAGCCATCCTTGGCGATGTTCTGAATCATCGAGAGCACAGCGATCTCATTCTTGGTAACATATGACTTATCACTCAGGTCGATATGCATACGCTTGCTGATCTGATCGTTCTCTGCGATGTCAATAACAGGCGAGTTAGCCACAGCAGCCGAGTCGATGTCGAGATAAAGCTTTGAAGCTGGAATATAATCGATGTTCTCACGATAGCCTTCGAGGCGCTTGTAACGAGGATCATCGCTGTAGAGCCAGTTCATCACCTGATCCATAGGCTTCTCCTCTCCCTTGAACATATCTACGACATGTGCATAGTTGAGCTTATCTGCCACATACTGGTCAGGACGGAATGAGATTGGCAATGGCTCGCTCTCATAAGCCTGCGACTTCATCTGGTTGATATACCAGTCGGTCTGCAGATAAGAGAGGTTGCAGACACGGACGTCGGTACGATAACCCTCTACCTCCTGATTGTACCAGAGTGGGAAGGTGTCGTTATCGCCGTTGGTGAAGATGATCGCATTTGGCTCCAATGAAGAGAGATAGTTGCGACCGAAGTCACGTGCTGTGTAACGACCTGAACGATCATGATCATCCCAGGTCTGACCGACCATCTGGAATGGTACGCCAAGGCAGATCAAGCCAAGGACACCGGCCAGGACAGCGCTTTCCTTCTTGGTGACGAACTTCTCAACGATACGAACCAAGCCTGCCACACCCATGCCGACCCAGATAGAGAAGGCGTAGAATGATCCGGCGTAGGCGTAGTCTCGTTCACGTGGCTGATAAGGTGTCTGGTTGAGGTAGATTACAATGGCAAGACCTGTCATGAAGAAGAGGAAGAAGACTACCCAGAATCCCTGGATACCTTTCTCGCCACTATATGCCTGCCAGAAAAGACCGATCAAACCGAGGAGCAATGGCAACATGTAGAAGACATTGTGTCCCTTGTTATCCTTGATGCTCGATGGCATATCCTCCTGAGTACCGACCAGCATCTCATCGATGAATGAGATACCTGTGATCCAGTTACCACGGTCAATCTCTCCATAGGTCTGTACATCGCTCTGACGACCAGAGAAGTTCCACATGAAGTAACGCCAGTACATGAAGTTGACCTGATAGCGGAAGAAGTAAGTGAGGTTCTCGCCGAAGGTTGGCACGGTGATGACCTTACCGTCGACGTTCTTCTTCTCACCCTTGAAGTCACACCACTCCTTATATCCCTGTACATGATTACCCTGCTTAGAGTACATTCGTGGGAAAAGGACGGTATAGTTATACTCATACTTCTCCTTATGACCACTCAGGAAGTACTGATCAGGATCATCTGGATTGGTCTTGACTACCTTGGTGTAGATAGGTGCGCCTTCCTTGACATCTGCACGGCCACTAGCGTCGCGCTTGATATCGCTGGCAAAAGTCTGACCAATGAAGAGTGGGCTCTCACCATACTGCTCACGGTTGAGGTACTTCGAGAATGAGAAGATCTCATCTGGAGAGTTCTGGTCCATTGGCAACTGAGCCGACGAACGGATGATGATCTGCGCGAAGGTCGAATAGCCAATGAGGATGGTGAGCAGACAGAGAAGGATATTGCTGCAAAGACGTGCATTGAGCTTCTTCCACATGAAGATGCCAACGACGAATGCAATGGCAATAAAGATACCAAGGATCCAGCTCTCGCCGATAAATGGCATACCGCTCAAGACAATACCTGAAGCCAAAAGGATTCGCAAGGTTCTGTCTGAGGTCGCCTTCTGATAGCTCTTCCATACGCCGAAAGCGAGGAGTGCCAACACGAAGAAGAAATAGAAACCTGTACCTGTATTGAATGAGAAGCCGAGGGTATTGACTGCAAAGAGCTCAATCTGGCTGGCAATCTTGATGAAACCAGGGATCATACCATAGAGGATGAAGGCAATCATCAGAACAGAGAGGATCAAGGCTCCAAGTGTTCCTTTCAGATTAGCATTTGGCTGCTTCTTGAAATAATAAACCAGTACGATGGCTGGAATACAAAGCAGGTTGAGCAAATGCACACCGATTGAGAGGCCGATGATATAAGCCAGGAGGATGATATATCGGTCACCTTCCACGCCTGCTGCATGGTTCTCCCACTTCAGGATAAGCCAGAATACCAGCGCGGTCATGAAACTTGAGAATGCATAAACCTCCGCCTCGACAGCAGAGAACCAGAAAGTATCTGACCAGGTATAAACCAGCGAACCGACCATACCTGAGGCCAGGATGGTGATGATCTGGCTCCATGACATTTCGTTCTCCGACTCATTCTTACGGCAAACGACTTTCTTGGTCAATGCAGTGATCGTCCAGAAAAGGAAAAGGATAGCACCTGCTGAGAAAAGTGCCGACATACGGTTCACCCATAAACCTGCCAGCGCCATATCGCCACCAGCGAAGTTTACGAAGAAACGGCCTGTAAGGTTGAAGAAGGTGTTTCCTGGCGGATGACCGACCTCGCCCTTTGCGGCGCAAGTAATAAACTCAGGACAGTCCCAGAAAGATGCAGTTGGCTCTACCGTCGAAAGGTAGGTGAATGCTGCCACTGCAAAGGCGATCCATCCGAAGAGATTGTTGAGCAATTTGTATTGCTTCATCATAATGCTTTATGTTTGTTTGGTTATTATTTTTTCAGCAGATAATGGGTGCAGCACTTAGTCAGGCGCACATATTTGCGCGGCAAATTTAGTAAAAAATACCGTTCGCTGGTATTTTTCGAAGATAGAAAATAACATATTATAGGAAGATGACTCTCTTTTTAAAGGTATATTAAACAAAATTAAGGTGAAAGGTTTGTTTTTTGGCCACAAAAAATGTATCTTTGCAGCGATAAAAATCAATTTTTCAATTGCTTAATTCTCCACATAAGAATGGGACCTATTGGTATTTTTGACAGCGGTTTTGGTGGTCTTTCTATCTATCGCGAAATCCATCGTCTTCTTCCTCAGTACGACTATATTTTCCTAGGAGACAACCTCCGTGCTCCATACGGTGACCGCTCTTTCGAAGAGGTCAACAGCTTTACCAGACAGGCCGTCGACAAGCTTTTCGATATGGGTTGTCCGCTGGTAATCCTGGCTTGTAACACTGCTTCTGCCAAGGCGCTTCGTAACATCCAGCAGCGCGTTCTCCCCTATACGACCGATCCTTCTCGCCGAGTGTTAGGTGTCATCCGTCCGACGGTGGAACGTGTGGCCGAGTTCACTTATTCGGGCCATATCGGTGTCATCGCAACGCGTGCGACCATCTCTTCTGAGTCCTATGACATGGAGATCGAGAAGATCCCGACTTCCATTCGTCTCGACTTCAAGCCTCTCGTCGTAAACAGCCAGGCATGTCCACGCTGGGTTCCAATGATCGAGGCAGGTCAGCAACACACACAGGAGATGCACGACGTAGTATATGAAGACCTGAAGCAGTTGCTCGACAAGGATCCGCTCATCGACACCATCATCCTCGGCTGTACACACTATCCGCTGGTGACCAGTTTGATACAGACCGTCCTTCAGGAGCTTGATCATCCAGAGATCATCCTTATGCCTCAAGGAAAGCCGGTGGCTTATGGCTTGCAGGATTATCTGCGACGCCATCCTGAGATGGATTGCCGACTGGAAAAGAACGGAAAAACGAAATTCTTTACGACTGGCAGCGTAGCGTCTTTTGAAAGTCAGGCTTCTAAATTCATCGGACATGAAGAGAAAGTCCTGGCAGACGCCTTAAAATGGGAATAAACAGATATGGCATCCCTATCACGGTACGGTGATAAGGATGCCACAATTGTAAATTTCAACATTACGTACGCGTTGTTAGAATTATTGACCTCGGCATATCTTCTACGGTACCGTGACAAGGATGCCACGATCGTGAATTTCAACATTACGTAC
>JAZUIL010000198.1:0-3994 GCA_045642245.1 Bacteroidales bacterium | reverse complement strand
TTTATAGATGAACGGAGCCTCAATGGCATTATCTCCTGCTTCGATAATATTCTCACCTTCCTGTGTAAACTTAATCTCTCCAGGTTTCACTTCTTGGTCTAAACGGCGAGCTACGGTGACAGGCTTGGTCAATGGGGTCTTGAAATCGTCTTTTGAAAGCTGCACAAGTTGGATGCCATCCCAAAAAGAACCATATACCAAATAGGGATCGCCATGCTCATCAACGATAAGATTTGGGTCAATCGCATTCCAGTTGTCTACGCCTTTATGTGAAGCAATAACTAAACCTTGATCCTGCCATTTGAAATCTGGCGACTGCGGATCTAGCGTCTTATTGGTGGCTAATCCGATGGCTGAACCATTCTTGCCAAACGTCGAGCACGAATAGTAGAGGTACCACTGTCCATTGTGATAGCTGATATCTGGAGCCCATGTATGGCCATTATATCCTTTCACCTCTTCTACGGCCCATGCAGGCGCTTCAGCAAAGACAGGTTTTTCTCGTTGCCATCCCTGCAGATCAAGGGTAGAGATCACTCCTACACCAAAGCCAGTAGTGAACATATAAAACTTACCGTCTTCTCCCTGTGCCATCACAGGATCATGTACGTCAGGATGCTCTGCATCAAACTGTATACGTGGCTGAGCAATTACGGCGCTGGTCAATGCCAGACCTAAGATAGATAGTGAAAGTGTTTTCATAGGGGAATATTAATAGTGTGATAAATTGCAGATATGAATGCGTGGCAAAGATAAAGATAATAAATGAAAAGACAATAGCATCGACTGCAAAACAATGAAAAAAGACACAAAAAAATGACGACACCCTTCATTTTGATCAGGATGACGTCATTTTTATAATGTAATAATATCGTCTTTGATTAATAAGCAAAGAGTGGATAATTTGCCATAGTAGCATTAACCTCACCACGAACCTTAGCGATTACTGACTCATTCTCTGGATCGTTGAGAACCTCTTCAATCCAAGCAGCAATCTTAATCATAAGATCTTCCTTTGCACCACGAGTGGTGATAGCAGGGGTACCGAGACGGATACCTGAAGTCTGGAATGCTGAACGTGAATCGAATGGTACCATATTCTTATTAGCAGTAATGTCAGCTGCAACAAGCGCCTTCTCTGCTACCTTACCAGTGAGATCAGGATACTTTGTGCGAAGGTCGACAAGCATTGAGTGATTGTCTGTACCACCAGATATAATCTTGAAGCCACGCTTGGTGAGTTCTTCTGCAAGGACCGCAGCGTTCTTCTTAACCTGCTGAGCATAAGCCTTGAACTCTGGCTGAAGGATCTCACCGAATGCAACTGCCTTAGCTGCAATTACATGCTCAAGTGGACCACCCTGTGTACCAGGGAAGACTGAACTATCAAGGCATGCAGACATCATCTTCACCTCACCCTTTGGCGTCTTGATACCCTTTGGATTTGGGAAGTCCTGACCGATCATGATAGCACCACCTCGTGGACCACGGAGAGACTTATGGGTAGTTGTAGTAACGATGTGTGCATACTTCACTGGGTTCTCAAGCAGACCTGCAGCAATAAGACCTGCTGGATGAGCCATATCAATCATAAGGATAGCACCTACCTTATCTGCAATCTCACGCATGCGCTTATAGTCCCACTCACGGCTATATGCCGAACCTCCACCAATGATCAGCTTTGGTTTATTCTCAAGTGCAAGCTGCTCCATCTGATCGTAATCTACACGGCCAGTCTCCTCATTGAGGTTATAAGCAACTGGCTTGTAGAGAATACCAGAGCTGTTAACTGCAGAACCATGAGAAAGATGGCCACCATGAGCAAGGTTCAAGCCCATGAAGGTATCTCCAGCATTGAGGACAGCTGCAAGAACAGCCTCATTTGCCTGAGCACCAGAATGTGGCTGAACGTTAGCCCAACATGCTCCGAAAATCTCCTTGAGACGGTCGATAGCAAGCTGTTCAACTTTATCTACAACTTCGCAACCGCCATAATAACGCTTGCCAGGGTATCCCTCAGCATATTTGTTAGTAAGTACAGAACCCATAGCCTCAAGGACCTGGTCACTTACAATGTTTTCTGACGCAATGAGTTCAATACCTTTCATCTGACGCTGACGCTCTTCTGCAATCAAGTCAAACAGCTGACTGTCTCTTTTCATTTCTTTGTGGATTATGTTTAATACTTAAAATAAAATGCTATTCAGATAGCTAATCTTTAATACCAATGTGAAATATTTATTCTTTCACCTTGCTGTCAAGCGGAGGCCAACACCATGCTGGCTGGATATATTCCTTCTTTGGTAATTCTACAGGGGTTACCAGTTCTGAATTCTTGACAACAGTCGTATTTTTTGTAGTTTCTTTGTTAGTCTTATCGTTAGTTTTCTCCTTAGCCGCAATGGTCTTTGCTGGCTTTTCCTTGAGAGATGCGACACCTGCTTCTGGCCCAATGATGACAGTCATACCCAATGTTACCTGCTTAGACAAAGCCTCAACGTTCTTATTCTCAAGGCGGATACAACCTTCAGTTGCACGGGTACCAATACTCTTTGGATCATGAGTGCCATGAATACCGATACCACTGAAACCTGTACGGAGTCGCATGAAACAAGGTCCATAAGCACCTTTAATCACTCCTTTGCCATCACCGAAATCATGTGTCCATTTGTGTGCATCCTGAATCTGCTGCAAACTAAATTTCCCTTCAGGAGTTCGCATATCTCCTTTTTTCTGCTTATGTCCCTTATTCTTACCACAAGCCATCGGATAAGTAACGACCACCTTTCCTTGTGCATCGAGTAAAGTAAGCGTCATGTCAACTTTGCTGATATAAATCAGACCCTTTGACATATCTGGCTGATAATGCGAAATAACTTTCTGAAGATCCTCTGCCAGGCAAGGGGAAAGTACTCCTAGCAGCAACAACAAACACAGTAATATTTTTTGCATGGGACAAATATAGCGTTATTAATACAAATTTTACAAATAAACGACAAAAAATTTTGGAAACGGGCAAAATATAGTTAACTTTGCACCCAAATCAGCACTTTTAAATAGCAAAAATGACAATAGAAAATATTCGCGGACAAATCATCGATCAGATGAGTTTTTCCTCCCTAAATGAGATACAGGAGAAAATGCTAACTTCAGCTCCTACCCGTCAGAATGTCTTATTGCTGGCACCTACGGGCAGTGGCAAGACTATCGCCTTTTTATCTCGTATCTGGTGGCAGTTGGAAAACGGAGAGAAACATACTCTGATCATTGCGCCATCGAGAGAACTGGTGCAACAGATAGCCGAAGTATGGCAGAAACTGCGCACTGGCATCAGATGTGTAGCCTGCTATGGTGGCCATGATCTTCGAATCGAACAAGAGCGTCTTCAGAATATCTCTGACGAACGTTGGGTGATAGTAGGTACTCCAGGTCGATTGAAAGATCATATTGAGCGAGGCAACATCGATACTGCAACTACCGATGTATTGGTGATCGACGAGTTTGACAAGTCGCTGGAGTTAGGATTTGAGGACGAGATGAAAACCATTCTCGCCACATTGTCTACGCTGAAACAGAGGATTTTCACCTCTGCTACTCACGCTTTGCCTATCGCTCCTTGGACGGGGATGAATGACTATGAGCAAATCTCTGACAGTAAAAATCAGATTATAAAAGAAAAAGAACAGACTTCGGCTAACAAATATCAGCAGACAGAAGGACTATCCATTTATCAGGTTAAGTCACCTATTCCAGACAAGCTCGAAACACTTCGTGATCTTCTACTTACCATTGCGCAGAAAGATGAATATGATGGTCGAGGTGGCATCATAGTCTTTGCGAACTACCGTGAGGCTGCAGAGCGAATTGCACATTATTTAAGTGATGATGGAATCAGCAGTGCATTGTATCATGGTGGATTGGATCAGGAATTCCGAGACAAAGCAATCATCCGCTTCCGAGGACAGAGTATTGCACTGCTTGTAAGTACGGATCT
>JAZUIL010000197.1:0-5173 GCA_045642245.1 Bacteroidales bacterium | reverse complement strand
GGAAACGTCATCTGCTTCGTCTGTGCATGTAATACGACGGTCAGAAACGTAACCAGCCACGACAAAAGGCAGACATGCCACCGTCGTCCCATTGTCATCCTGAGTGAAGCGAAGGATCTCACACGTCTCTTCATCGCACCTCAATGATCTGATCAGGAGTTAATTCGAGGTGCACTTGCTCGAAGTGATTGAGGAAGTCAATACACTCCTGCAACGACCAGTTACGATCCAGTTCCACATAGAGCCGGACCTCTGTAGAAGCCAGATATTCCACTTTTGCATTGTGCATCAGGGCCAGTTGTTCAACGATCTGCGAGAGGGCGACATTGCGATAAACGATCGATGTCTCATTCTCTTCGATCATCTCATTCTCGTCCCCTTTATACTCCTCACTCCTAACTCCTAACTCCTCACTAAGCGAAGCGCCAGCCTTCTCACTCCTCACTAAAGTAATCGCCACCGCCACCATACAAGCCAGCAGCAGACAGGCAGCCACACCATATCGCTTCCAGAAACTACGACGAGGAGTAAGGCTTGGTGCAACATTCTCCTCCTTCACATGATACTTAGCATTGAACCGTTGCCATGCCTCATCGACAGAAGGACTCTTCTCCTCCTGTTTGGTCAGCTCGTAAGCCTGCTGCACCTCATCAGCCATCTGCTGGAGCTGAGGACCGAGGGTTTCGGTCTGAATATTCTTATTATCGGTCATCATGAGAAATGTCTTTTGAGGTTGGATTAAATCTATCGCGCAGCAGACGTAAGCCGTTCACGATATGTTTATTGACGGCGGCCGTAGTGACTTGCAGCTGTTCGGCCGCCTGCTGATAACTGAAGCCGTTGCCAAAGCAGAGATCGAAGACATCGCGCATACGGGGTGGCATCTCACGGTCAATGTATTGCAGTATCTGTCTTAAGCGATCACGTTGCAGAAGGTCTTCTTTCAAGTCAGCCACCATCTCTTGCCGGACGTTAGCCTTCACATCGTCCAGCCGCGACTTTCTGTCTAAGAGATTGACACAATAATTATAGGTAGCGCGCGTCAGATACCCTGGCAACTTATCCTGTGTCACCTCTGGTTGCTTCGTCCACAGTGTAGCAAACACCTCGCTCACAGCATCCTGACTCTCCTGTTCGTCATGTAACAGGCCGTATGCCAGGTGGTAAAGCCTGACATATTCGGTGCGAAAGAGATTCTCAAATGCAGCAGAAGTGATCATCGAATAACGTTATTTTACTATTATAGACAAACGAGAAGCCGATTTCATTACCTCAAAATCCATTTTTTTATCGGAAATAAAATATTTTTCAAAAAAACGTGTTTTATAGGTAATGGATTTCGAAGTTCGTTTGTCTATAGAATAAACGCGTTTCGATAAACATTATTATTAACCTATTAAATATATGGGTATGAAAACTTTCTTGCATTACGTATTTTCTTCAATAATCGTTCTTTGGGGCTTAGGTTTGTTCTCATCTTGTGCCACTCTGGATGAAGATGGAGATCTTTCTGCTATGAATAATTCTCCTATTGGAGATTTTGGAGAGATACAACCTCTCACTCTGGTCACTCCCGATAATCAGGTGCTCAAAAATCCGTTCACAGTTTTCGATTTCTGCTATGGTGATTATGAGGACGATGGATTACGCATCTCCTGTTTTACGTCCAGCAAAGAACTGCCTGTACCAGAATTTACAGAGTTTGATATCCGTGTGAAGATACCAAACTTCAAAAAGCTAAAGAATGGCCAATCACTTGAAATATACGCCAGTGGTCTATGCTGGCCTCTTTCCAGCAGTTTAGGAGATTTTGGATCTTACATCCCCAATGGCGGCAGCGTAATTGTCCGCGAAGCAACTAACGAATATATCGATCTTTATATCGATCATCTGAAGTTTCCCCTCAACGGATTCCATTTAGGAGTTGGTGATTATTATGTCTATGGTGATCTACGCATCCTAAGATCTCTTATCCATGATGCCATTGATGACTAACTCTCAAGGTTTATCAAAACACAAAGTTTATTTTTTAGGCGATATCGCTGCAGGACCTTCTTTCGGATATAAAAGATCCATGTCAGCACGTACATTACTGGCCAGTTTACGTAGTCGGCGGAGTTTGATTTCTTCTGGCCGGATATATTTTGACAAAGCGTTGACATCGAGGCCTGTGAAAGCTCCGCTCTTGAGTTGGCCATACTGGCCTTTCTTCCAGATATAAGAGGCCTTGAGGAGCTCCTCACCAGAGATGCAGGGAATAGAAACCTGGCTTCCTGCAGATTGCTCTACAGGGCCTACCCATTGATGCAGGAGCTCTTTGGTGAGCGGCTGCGGTGCAATGAGTTTATAGTCGGAGACTTCTGGTTGTTCGAACGAGAGGGCGGCGTCAAGCTCGCGCAGAAAGTCCTTGTTGATCTTGATGGAGTCACCATCCTGATAGCGTGATGTGGTTGCCCAACTGCTTGCGGTGCAGATAACAAGGCCGATGAACATAGTTATTTGTCTCATAATATTTTCTATACAATACACATTCTATTCGCTAAACGGCAAGAGGGAACTTTCACAGCTGCCTCTTGCCTTCACAATGAAATAAACAATGTAGTGTATCTTAAACTACATGTAGAACTTGGATGATATCTTGTGCATTATTTTTTATCAGTAATTATGATATTCACGCCATCCTTCGCCTCTGGATATTGACTATATTTGGCAATTGTTTCAGCATCTTTGTGTACGATGTTGTATTTGGTTGGAGGCAATCCTTCGGGATATTTCTGACTTAAGGTCTGATAATTCATCGGCTCGCCATCAATGACCCAGAGGCTGGAATTTTTCATCCATGAATTGATCATTACCACACCATTCTTTGCTTTGGGGTATTTGCTAATATACTGATCAACATAATAGCCTTCTTGTTTAAGTGACATCCAGTTAATACCACACTCTTCAGGTACCAAGTCCTTGATATCGGAGAGGTTGACCACATTTCCATCATAGACGAAGAGCATGTCGTCGGTATAAGGCATATCACCAATGGTATGCTTAACGGGAGTGGAATTCAGCATGAAGGTGATTGGCACATACATAGAAGAATTAACATCCTGACCATTGATCTTACCAGGGGTCCACTTAGGCATGCTTGAAACGACGCGGACAGCTTCTGCCTCCAAATCCTTGTCATTCGTCTCGTTGCTGAACGACTTGACATAATCTATTCTGCCATCTTTCATAATGTGGAACTCTACGATGACCATACCTTGTACGCCTTTCTCTGCTGCAGATTTCGGGTATCTGAGATTATGGCTAATAAAGTCCATGAAGCTACTTCCATTCGGGAATTCTGGAGCTACATCAAGATCTTGCAGCATAAAGCTATCATTGTCTGTTGGCTTAATGCGACCTGCTTTAACATCCGCAACATATTGGATAGCGTGTTCATTGGCCTCTTCATTTGAGACCTTCATTGTCTCTATCTTTTGTTCGGATGTATTCACTTGTGCTTTAGCAGTCAGGGTAAAAGCCAACAGGGCGACTGGGAGCAATGCCAGATAGCGGCTCTTGGCTCCACGGAGTTTGATCATGTTGTTCATCATGACGATACGAAGTTTTAGTTTGTTACGTTTGAATCCATTGACCAACGCGAGGCCAGCGGGCCCTGCCGCCTTGCGTATCAATAGCAGTTGATATTGTGTTGCATTAAAGCCTTGACGGAGTACGGCAAGATCTGCCTGATACTCGTGCACTTGCGAAAGTGCATCGGCCATGAGCCAAACGAAAGGATTCCACCACTGCAACATCTGCACTACGAGCAGCAACAGACGGTCGAAGCTGTGATGGTGTGCGATGTGGGCACGTTCGTGCGAGAGGATGGTCTCTCCATTCTCCGCATAGTCCTCCTGAGAGATCACGATGCTGTGCATCCAGCTGAACGAAGGTAGAGTGTAAGAAGCGAGCAGAAGCGTGTTGCCATCGGCCAGTTCCTCTCGGGTATTGTCTTTGTCGTGCAATATTTTGTAAAGACGCCAGAGGCCGTGCGAGTACCAGACAAGGAATAGGATTGTCCCTACTAACCAGAGTGCAAAGAGAAGATCCGTCCAATGGATTTCGATGCTTGATGGTTCTTCGATGTCCCCACTTTCAATGATGATGTATCCATCCCAGTCTTGATATTCCCCCAGAGGACTGAAAGGAGCTGCCTCCGCCATCTCGACCTCAGGATGCAACCAGTTATCTACGAACATGGGCATAGTGTGACGAGAGAGGGGAAGCGCGAGGCAAAGAAGCAGGATACCCAACAGTATGGCTCGGTTAAGAGCAAAGAAATGTTCCTTTCGGAGCAAGAGCTGAAAAGGTATGAAGAGAATGGTCAACACTACTGCCGACTGCCACAGATAGGTTAATAATGCTTCCATCTTTTTATTGCTTTACCAAAGTTAAGAGTTCCTGAATATCCTCGGCCGTAAGACCTTCCTCCTGCACGAAGAACGAAAGCAACGATTTAGCCGAACCGTCGAACAGATCCTTCTTGACCTCCTGCATGGCACGTCGGCTATATTCTTCTTTGCTTATTAATGGAAAGTAGGTATAGGTGCGTCCTGAGAGTTTCTTTGCCTCCAGATAGCCCTTTTTCTCCAGGATCTTCATAAAGGTGGCCGTGGTGGTATAAGCAGGTTTAGGTTCATCGTACTTCGCGAGTACATCATAAACGGTACCGCCATCGGGCATTTCCCAAAGGATGTTCATGACGGTCATTTCGCTCTTGGTCAGTGTCTGGTTCTGCATAGTTTTCTATTAATAATATGATTACAGCGGCAAATAGGATCCGCTCCCATTTGCCGCTACAAAGATATAGTCAATCTGTCAAATACGAAAGGCTTAGTTTCGAATTTAATGTTTATTAATCAAAAGTTTAACATCCATTATTCGTATAAGAAAATCGTTTATTAGTAGTTAACATTTTTCGGCTTTTCCGTAGAGGAATGGACGTGCACATTTCTCATTGAAGAACTCGATCAGAGGACCCATAAAGAACGCTGTGACGATGGTTCCGATGCCAGCGATGGTAGGAATCATTCCCCACTCACCGCCTGCAAGCAGATAGAGAGAACAGCCAACAATGACACAAACCAGATCGGTAATGATGCGGATATACTTGAACTTCCACCATTTCCAG
>JAZUIL010000196.1:0-15385 GCA_045642245.1 Bacteroidales bacterium | reverse complement strand
GCAGAAGTGCCCATGGAGATGGTGGTGGCCCAAGCAGCGCCAGCAATACCCATGTCAAGGCCGTAGATGAAAATCGCGTCGAGGATAATATTAAGGATCGCACCATAGATCATGATCCACATTGATTTCTTCGAATAACCTGTGGAGCGGATGAGGCTGGTGAGGTTGAAGGTCACGGTGGTGAAGAACATGCCCGGGATGACGATATTCATATATTCCTTGGCATAGGCGATGGTCTCTGCTGATGCACCGAAGAGGCTTAGGATGTCATCGTTGAAGATATACCATGCAGGAACATAGAGCAAGCCAAAGAAGATGGAAAGCAGCATGGTGTTGCCCAGAATGTTCTCGGCCCAAGGAATGTCTCGTTTGCCTAAGACGATGCTCATACGTGCACCAGCACCAGCGCCGACCAAAGAGCCGAAGGCGTGGATGATATTCATGATCGGCATGGTGACGGTGAGACCGGCAATAGCAAGCGCACCGACACACTGGCCGAGGAAGACACGGTCACAGATATTATATATGGAAGCAATAATCTGGGTAATGACAGCAGGAAGTGCATATTGCCACAACAGCGCGGCGATGGGTTTCGATTCGAATTCTTTGGTGTTGTCGATCATTATTCTATTGTAAAATGATGAAAGTATAATCTGAGAATTTGTAGTTTCGGAGTGCAAAGATAATGAAAATTTGGGGAATATGCTATTTCTTGCAAATGAAATTTATGGCACCGCCTTTGATGTGCAATGTTTTGATAGGTGAGTATTACTATCTTTATACAAAAAGACGGCTCTGTGTGAAGCAGAGCCGTCAATTATTTATAAGCTATTAATTCTTGTAATAAAGTTTTAGCGGAGTGTAGCCGCCACCAGTGAAGAGGAGATGCTGTGCATCGAGTACATCGAGGATAGGATCTCCAGAGAAGTTAATCTCGATGGTGTAGGTGCCATCTCCATTGTCGATGATACGATCGTCGCCAGTAGTGATATCAGCACCTGTCCATGTGGTGCTCCACCAACCGGTTGTGATACGCATCTGTACCCAGTCGCTACCTTGTGCTACAAGATAGAAGGTGCCATTTTTGATGACATCCCACTGATCCATAGGAATAGCGAAGATTTCTTCTCCAGTTTTTGTTTCTACGTTAGAGAAGCGATAAACTCCGTTCCAGTCAATAGCACCAGCAGATCCTTCGTTTTCCCAGATGACAGTTTCACTATCGCCTGCACTGTCGCCGCCGACCCACTCTTCCTTCATCTGGTAGATTTCAAGGAGCTTGTAGTCCTGACCAGTGAAGAGGAGATGCTGCTCGTCAATAGCTGCGAGAAGGGCAGCATCGTCCTGGAGATTGATCTCGACATAGTAAGTACCATCTTCTTCCTGCTGGATGAGATCATTGAGGCTCTCCATGCCCAGATAGTTGGTGCTCCACCAACCAGTTGTTACACGGAGGTTGACCCAATCAGCGTTCTTTTCGATAGCAATGCGGAATGGCTCAGTCTTTAGGATCTCCCATTCTTCCTCTGAGAATGCGTAAGTCTCTTCGCCAGTAGAATGTGAAGCACTAGCAAAACGGCCCTCACCTGACCAAGAAGGAGCAGGGATAGTGCTATGCTCACCGTTCTTCCAGAATGTTGTCTTCACGATCTCCATGTGGCCTTCTCCACCTACCCATTGCTGCTCGAGGACATAGATGCCGAGGAGCTTGTAGTCCTGACCGGTGAAGAGGAGGTGCTGATCGTCGATAGCAGCGAGAAGAGCAGCATCCTTAGAAAGGTCGAGCTCCACATAATAGGTGCCATCTTCATCCTGCTCGACAAGATCATTGAGACTCTCCATGCCCAGATAGTTGGTGCTCCACCATCCGGTAGTTACGCGGAGGTTAACCCAATCTGCCAACTTCTCGATCTCGATACGGAATGGCTGGGTCTTGAGGAGATCCCACTCTTCCTCTGAGAATGCGTAAGTCTCTTCGCCAGTAGAATGTGAAGCACTAGCAAAGCGGCCCTCACCAGACCAAGAAGGAGCAGGGATGGTGCTATGCTCGCCGTTCTTCCAGAGGTAAGTCTTGACAGTCTCCCAGTGGCCACCCTGCTGAGTTGGCTCATATTCATACTCTGGCATAGTGAAGCTCTGACCGTCGAAGGTCTTGATCGTACCAGCAAAGACACCGGTGAAGATGTTATTAGGCACCTTCAGCACCAACTTATTTGGTGCGATACGAGAGAAGTCTGTCTGTGGGACAGGAAGAGGTTCTCCGTCCTCGTCGACAAGAATAATTTCGTTGACGAACAGAAGGTCCTCTCCGTAGATAGTGAGTTCTTCAAGACCATTGATCTTCTCGCCAGGCTCCTTGGAATAACTAGAGATGACCGTCTTGCCAATAGTAAGCGCAAGGTTGGACTCTACAGATTTGCCTTTAGCATTGTGAAGGATGATCTTGCCGCCTTCGGTTGGCATACCTGCAGGAGCAACAACACGAAGCATCTCGTTGGTGACAAGTTCGAATGAGCTGACCTTGACACCACCTGGGAACTCAATCTCTGTCAGTTCGTCAAAACCAGAACCATTGATAGTCATAGGCTGGCCAGCCACAACATGGGTTGGAGCAAAGACCTTGATGCCTAATCCTAAATCAGCTGATCCAAGGTTGTCGTCGTCACTACATGCAACGAATGCAAGTGAGACGAAGAGGCACGTGAGGACCGCCTTCATATATTTTAAAATATTCTTCATAATTGTTCTTAATTATTGAATTAAATTAGGACATCACCAACCAGGGTTCTGAACGAGTTTACCATTAATCAAAATCTCTGACTGAGGAATTGGGAAGAGATAGTATTTGTCCTCCCAGTTGCGGGTCTTGGCGGTACGTGTGAGGGTATTGCCTCCGTCGGTGATAGTGGCTACGGTAATGTTCTTGAAGTACTCACCGCCCTTCTTCCAGCGACGTACATCCCAAAAACGGTGGTTCTCGAAGGCAAGCTCAACCAAACGCTCACGCTCATAACGCTTAACCCATGCATCTCCATCTTCAGTAAACAGAGGCATCTGGATATCTGATCGTTTACGGAGTACGTTGACTGCATCATTAGCGCTCATGCCAAACTTATCATCATTGGCACTGCCGGTAGCATAGAATGCTGCTTCAGCAAAGTCAAGATAGAACTCTGCCAGTCGCATCACAATCCAAGTGTGCTGTTTTGAAACCGGCTGGTCAGTAGTGGTAACACAAGAACCATCAACTAACTTGCGCAAGTAATAACCTGTAGGAGTTGCTCCATACTTAGGTGCTGCATTGAAGCCTCCTACAAAGGTTTCAATTACCTTTTTCTGAGTACCATTGGTAGGCCACTCATCTCCATTCTTCACTACAGTAAGAGCAAAGCGTGGGTCAAGACCTTCATATGGATTTGTGGTAAGATCAATGGTAGAGCTAGGGTAGCGTTCTCCAAAGGTCTCTCCGTTGTCCTGGAATTCATACTGATCAACCAGACTTTGAGTAGGGCAGTTGCCAGAAGAACCATTTTCAACGCCGATAGGATAGTTTGCCTTCTCAAAATCGTTGCTTGAAGAACGTCCAAGACCGAAGATGACTTCCTTATTGAAGAATGCATCATTGCCCCAAAGTGCAGAATAAGTGCTCAATGAAAGACCCCAGTCTTTAGCATTATCTATAACGTACTTTGATGCCTCTGCTGCAGCTTCCCACTTTGATTTGTCATTTGTTGGATTATAAAGAGGAGAAGCTGCATAAAGCAGGGTTCGAGCTTTGAGTGCATAAGCTGCAGCGCGGGTAGCACGTCCAATCTCTGCATATGGTTCGTCTGCATACGTAATAGGAAGGAACGTAGCAACCGCATCGAGTTCGTCGACGATGAATTTAACGATCTTATCTGCTGAGGTTCGCTCCACATTGTTTGCCTGTCCGTTGGTAAGGGTGGTAGTTACCAAAGGAACATCACCATAGGTCTTGAATAATTCGAAATAGAAATATGCACGGAGGAAACGAAGCTCGTATGGGAAGTTGTCCATCTGCTGTTTCCATACATCGTAGTCATCATTATACTTCCATTCAGAAAGGTCAATCTGGTCGAACTTTTCAAGAATGGTATGGATTTCAGCTAAAGCCGTGTAAGACTTTGTCCAAGTACCAGAGTTTGGATTCGCTGTGCTCCAACCACCATTAAAGTAGTTATTTATGGAGCCAATTTCAAGTGCATACTGAGCCTCATCAGTGGCACTAGCAAGAAAGTTGGTGCTGTTGTCTGCCAACTCATTGCTATACATCTGCGCATAAACATCCCAAATCATGTTCTTCACACCGTCATTGAAGAACTCGTACGTCCAGGCCTCGTCGCGAAGAGACATTTCGTTGTACTCAAGATCTACGCAAGAGTTGAGTGCAATGACAGCTGGGAGGGCATAAATAAATTTATTCAGTTTCATAATGTGTAGTCTTTAGAATGTTACTGAGAGACCCAGGTTAACGCCCTTCATAACAGGATAACCAGTGTTGAGATTTTCGGCATCCAGAGCGTCAATATTACTCCAAGAGAAGAGGTTCTGACCCTGAACGTAAAGTTTAGCGCCTGAAACCTTGATCTGAGAAAGTAATGATTCTGGGAGTCGGTAATAGATCTCGCAATCGCGCATCTTGAACCACTTTGTATTACGATACCAAAGGGTAGAAGACTGCTCATTGTTAGATACAGACTCTGTAGAAAGGCGAGGATAAAGAGCTAAAGAACCAGCATTGTCCCAGCAGTTCTTATAGTATTCCTCAGAGAGGTTGCGGTTGTCAGAGAGAGCACCCCAGACTCCATCCACATAATGAATGTTCTTCATCTGGTTAGCAGAACCCTGGAAGGTAACATTGATACCAATGCCCTTGAATTCAGCACCCAAGTTAATTCCATAGTTCAAAGCTGGGAACGATGTGCCGTAATCAAGAGCGACATAATCGTTCTGGTTGATTACGTTATCGCCGTTCACATCCTTATACTTAATATCACCTGGCTTTACCTGACCAAACTCCTGACGTGGACTGTTCGCAATGTCTGCATCGTTCTCGAAGAAACCGAGAGCAATCAGACCACGAGGAGCATCAGCAGCATCGCCAACGAGAGAAAGGTTCTCGTATGCGGGATTCTCAATCCAAGCATCCACCTTGCTCTTGGTGGCAGTAAATGTTACGCCGCCATAGAGGTTAAGGCTATTAGCGAAGGTTTTAGCATAACGAAGACCTGCCTCAATGCCGTAACTTGAAACTTCACCCTTATCATCGTATGAAGGTTGGATACCAACTACTGAAGAGTTGAGCTGGTTAGCAGGAACAAGGATATTGGTGCGCTTTTGATAGAATGCGTCGAGGGTGATGTCAAGAGCCTTGAACAAACGGAAGTCAGTACCGATGTTTGCTTTGTAAGCAGTCTCCTGCAGGAAGTCCTCAGTTGGGAATGACTGCTGGAAAGCACCCCAAGAAGCCTGGAAATTTGTACTATGTACGAACTGACCATGAGATGCATCCCAAGGAGAGAGCCACAGACCCGCTTGTGGGGCAAAGTCAGTGTGCTGTATGCCGCCAGAAGCACGAACCTTGAAATAGTTCAAGATAGCCTCTTCTGCATCGTTATTGACTACAATGTAGCCAAGTCCAAGAGTAGGAGAGAATGCCCATTTTGCTGGATAGCTGCGGTTAGAACCATTGGCAGCAAGAACAAGATCTACGAGAAACTTGTTGGCATGATCGTAATGAGTTGCTAATTGCCAGTTGGTGCGATACCAGGTATGATGCTGTCCATCACGCATCTCGCCTTTGATATTATAATTGGTGTTAAGATTGAGATTATCACCGTTTGCAAACTGGGTGTTGTACTTAAAGCCGACATTCATAGTCGCAGCACGCCACTGAGATTCAACCCAATTGTTGAAGACGAGCTTATCTTCCTTAGTACCCATGACGGTTTCTGCCATGTTGCCAGAAGCATCATAGTAGTTCCAACCATACTGATAACCCTTGGTGTTCTGCTCATATGTATTAGAACTGTTATCGTATGAAGCACCGAAATAGAAACTCAAACCCTTGACGAACATGCTGAGATCCTGGTTGAGAGTAAGGTTAGCCCAAATTTGGCGCTGGTGAGTCTTCTGAAAACCTGTACCCTGAATTTTCGCCAAGAGGTTGAAGTCTCCATATGTTTGGCTACCACCCCATACTCCACTTTCTGTTTGAACGGGGAAAGCAAGAGCAGGTACTTTATAAAGATGCCACCATGCATCGTTAGAATTAACGCTGTTCAAACCATTAGTTTCCATGAACATAGCAAGCATCTGTGCACTGACTTTGGTGGTCTCTGAGACATTGAAGTCTACGTTCGCACGGATATTTGCTTTTGAATACTTCAACTGAGAATCCCAGTTAGGTTGCTTAGTGTTCTTGTATAAACCGTTGGCATCGGTGTAGTTCAACTGAGTGAAATACTGCACTTTGTCATTGCCGCCATACATTGAGATGTACGCTTGGTTTTCACTGGCGGTATTCTTGAAGGCTTGGTCTTTCCAATTTAAGTTAGGATAAACAAGTGGGTCAGAACCATCCTGGAATTTTGCTAGTTCGGAACTTGAATAAGCAGGAGATAGTCCATCGTTCTGACGAGCCTTATTCAACGCAGATGCATAATCAAAAGCGCCAACCATATCTGCCAACTGAGGGTCAAATGTGAACTTATGACTGTAGCCGGCCTTTACGTGATACCCTTCATTAGCAATGCCACGTTTGGTCTTGACATAAAGTACACCATTAATACCTTCGTGTCCATAAAGAGCTACTGCAGCTGCATCTTTTAGAACAGTTACGCTCTCTACTTCCTCTACAGAGATACGGTCAATAGGACGTTCTACACCATCAACGAGGATGAGGATGTCATTGGCATCACTAAAGTTCGCGGTGCTACCAGCACGTGTCTGGATACCACGGATGTTAAATGATCCACCACGACCTTCTTCTCCTTTGAAACCGGTGTTCTGAACCGCAGTTAAGCCAAGCAGTTTTCCATAGAGCGCATCAGCAAGGCTGATGGCCGAGGTGTGCTGCAATTCCTCTGTTGTGATGGTGGTAGCTGCTGCTGTAGTGAGGAACTCAGAGATCTCCACTTCATAACCGAGGTTTACCTTCTGAACTTGTTTATCGGCAAGCTTTACCTGTGCACTGACTGCCAAAGGAGCAGCACAAAGGCCCAGCAAGGTATATCGAGATATTTTATTTATATTCATAGTTTGTATATGATTTTTATGATTTGATGATTCGACAGTTGAAAGAGGTATTTCCAAATCTTTCTATATCAGCAATCACTTTTCATATTTTACCAACCAGGGTTCTGGGTAAGACCATAACCCTTCTGAACCTCCTTGCGAGATACAGGGTCAAGATACCACTTGTTGGTCCAGAATCCAGGTTCCCACCAGCGACGAGCACCAACTGAAATAACGTTGCGCTCATACTCGAATTTTGGCCAAGGTTCACCTTCTTTATATGAGGTGTTGGTATCATCTCCTGAGCCTCTACGTGCGCCATTCTCATCAAGTCGCCAGGTGTGAAGCTCATGGAGTGGCTTACAGAAGAGATCCTGACGCATACGACGAATCATGTCATAAACACGGTCGCCACATTCTGCTCCAATTTCACAGTTGCGCTCACGGAGAATCTCATTGATAAGATTCTCCTTGTTTGAGGTAAGATTGAGTCCTGGGTTCATCGTTTCAATACGGCCTAAACCGACACGAGAACGTACCACGTGAAGATCATCAAGTGAACCCTTGAAATCTCCTGTTTCAGCTTTAGCTTCTGCACTGATAAGATAAACTTCAGCCAGACGGATGTAAGCTATACCAAGGGCTTTGTCGTCCATTTTTCCAGAATTATGATCAAGCCACCACTTGAAACGCTTCAATCCAGACTTGTTGTCGTCGTCATTATTAAGGTCACCTTTCTGCTTAAGAATGCCAAGTTCCCAAGAATCAATGAAGTTCTGACCTTGATAATCACCAACAACTCCTGAAGGAAAATTCTGACGAGGAACTGCTACGGTCTCATAGAGACGAGGGTCACGATCAACGAAAATATCAATGCCTGTAGGGTTTTTGCCTGGGCCATAAATATCAGCTTCAGCGTATGGATAGTTCTTGCCATCAGCCATGCCAAAGCATTCTGTGAGTTCGGCAGTTGGTACCTGACCACCCTGACGGATACCATCGAGGTCAAAACCTGCATGACCCCAACCCCAGCCGCCTTGGCTCATGGTTGTGGTAATATGCGCATCGAAAAGCTTCTCGTGATTGGTTTCGGTATTGCGATAACGATAAGCGTTTCGGAAGGCCATACGGTAGCCAGCTTCGTCCTGAGTAGCAGGTTGTACAAGTGCGTAGAAATTACCATTTGCGGCATTGTCAGTGAAGAAATCATTGCAATATTGCAAACAGCGATTCCAAAGTGATGCATCGTACTTGCCAAACCATACATGCTCAATGTTTGTAAATTCATCTACCTTTGCTGGATCATATTCCATGTAAGGCTTGTCGTTGTTGAAGAGTGGTGAAGCGGCATGCATCCAAACTTTGCAACGAAGTGCACGTGCAGAAGCGCGGGTCAAGCGACCTGCCCATTGGCCGACATCTGCATTATCTATATTCCAGATGAATCCAGGTTCGTCAATAGCCTTCTGGATGAGGGTGTCAATATACTGAACTGTCTCCCATGCGGTAGAACGTCCACTCGTGAAATCCTCACCTACAGCATAAGCTTTCTTGACAAGACAAAGTCCTCCGAAACTGCGGAAAGCGTCGAAATAGCGGCTTGCCATAATGGTATATGCCTCTCCGCGCAGGCGACTTTTCTCCGAATCAGACATGTCTGGAACTAGGTCGATATTTTCAATCAATTGCCAGCACTTACGTACGGTCTCATAGATTGATGAGCGGTCTCCATTCGTTGAATATGAGAATTTACCTTGGAAGTTTCCATTGCTGGTATCCTGGCAGTCCTCATTAAGGTTACCTGGATAGTAACTTTGAATTGGACCACCCCATCCACAATAGCAGTGGTATGAATCCGAAAGTACATCGATAGGCGCCGCATTCATCATGTTACCAGTCTGGTACGTGCTATATATCTGTCCATATGCACCCCAGAGAAAGTTACGAGTATATTCGGCTTTCGAGAAGATGGTGTCGATATTGACGTCAACACCAGGAGCTTTCTCAAGGAATGAGTCACCGACCTTAAAATCATCCACACAAGCTGCGGAGAGGGCGGCACCAAACATCAAAGCCACTATATATTTTGACTGTTTCATTGTAAACAATATAATAATGTGTTAGAAGTTAACTTTCACACCGAAGTTATAAACGCGAGTCAAAGGGTACTTGATACCATAAGTCCAGTTACCACCGTCTGCCTCTGGGTCATTGCCCTTGAAGCTTGTGAAGGTGAGGAGATTCTGGCCAGAGACATAGAAACGTACTGAGTTCAGCAATGGAATATGCTTTGGCTTGTTAATGGTATATCCAATTTCTGCGTTTTTCAAACGGACGTAAGCCGTATTAATGAGCCAAGCTCGTGAGTCACGGTTGTTGTGAACTCGGTTGGTGAATGAGATACGTGGCAGACTAGCATTTTGATTGTCCTCAGTCCAAGAGTTGTCAGAAACCCACTGGTTGAGAGCAGAAGTATTGGTAGAACCGAACTGATCACGATAATAAGAGTTGAGCATACGGTTTACATTGTCAGCACCTACCCAAGTCATAGAGAAGTCAAGACCCTTCCAGTTCAAACTTGCATTCAATGAATAGTTGATTTCTGGAACATCTGTATAGCCGTAAGCCATTTGGTCATTTGCATCGATAACGCCATCTCCGTTGAGATCGACATAGACTGCATCACCATGCTTAAGGGCAACACCTTGATCTGGCATTGAAGCGCCATATTTGGCTTGGTAACGCTGTTCGGTTCCTTCATTATAATATTCAAAGAGATCATATACGAAGTGTGTACCTACAGGAAGGCCGGTACGCGCAAGATAATCGTACATTGGCTTCACCTCAAGCATCTCAATAATCTTGTTGGTTGCAAAGGTGAGGTTAGGAGCGATGCGGTAACGAACATTTCCAATTTTGTCTTCCCATGCCATTGAAATCTCATATCCGTGGTTCTTGACACGACCTTGGTTAACGTAACCAGAAGGAAGGCTGGTAACCGCTGGCAATAAGGCCGCATTGTCTACGAGAATGTCTTTACGATCCTCCCAGAATAAATCGAGGTTGAGAGAGAGCTTTTCGTTGATGAAACGTGCATCAAAACCAACATTGATCTTGGTCGCAGTTTCCCAAGTCACATTTGGATTACCAGAAGTAAGCTCTTTGGCAGCCTTAAGCCAGTCGCCACTGCCTGGGTTGGTGCCGAAGTTTATGCCGGCATCCAAAGCATTTGATGACATATGTCCATCATAGAAAGACCATGCACCTGGCAGGTATAAGAAACGTGCGCCATTGGTGCTGTCGTTACCAACCTTACCCCAAGAAGCACGGAGCTTCAAATAATCTACAACACCCTTCATTGGCTTCCACCAAGACTCATTTGAAGGAATCCAACCTGCAGAGAATGACGGGAATGTGCCGTAACGTTTGCCTGGTGCGAAGTTCTCGGAACCATTGTAACCGATATTGAAGTCAATCATATACTTCATGTCATAATCGTAAGTTACACGGCCTACAAGACCTACATAGCCCTTTGGAATTGAAGAATAGAGTCCGTCAGAATCCCATGGGTAATAGGTCTTGCTCTGGTTGTAGAGAGCAAGGGCTCCAATGTTGTTCTTGCCGAACTTACGAGAGTAGTTGAAGCTGGCCTCTGCATACCAGTTACGTGTACCATAGCGGCCAGAATCACTATAAGAGGCAGGCCAAGCAACACCTTCCTTGCGGAGTACTTCCTGACCATCGACGATAGTCGCATAGTAAACAGTACCTGTGCCGTAACCTGACTTCATGCTCTTAGGAGCCGTATATTCAGAGTTGTAAGAAGCCTTTACTTTGAAGTCAAGACCTTTGGTCAACCAAGACATATCTAGCTTATATTGAATGTCGAAGTTGAGGACATTCTTACTGGTATAGTTGTAACCGAGCTTATAGAAGTTGGTGAGCGCTGCACGGTCGTATGGACCTACGAGCTTCGGATCAGTAACAATAAGACGTCCCTCCTCATCAACACCATAGCTTGAGTAAGGAGTAGAACCAGAGAGGTAACGGAAAAGCTCCTGCTCGCCTACGCCTACAGTAGTTCGGTTCTCAACACGACCACCCAAAGTGATAGCAAGCTGGCTATACTTTGATACGTCAATGTCGAGGTTGGCACGATAATTATAGCGGTTAAATTTGAAAGTTTCATCAGGATTGTCTGAGAAGGTCTTGAAGAGAGAGTTCTGGTTGAAGAAACCTGCAGATACGAAGTAACGCATCTTCTCATTACCACCGCTCACGTTCACATTTACCTGCTCCTGCCAAGCTGTATCATCCATCAAATAGTTTATCCAGTCAACATTCGGATAGGTACGAGGCATGTCGCCAAGGCGGAAATGCTCCATAGCCTGTTGGTTGAAGCGGATACCATCGCCCTGATAAGGAGTATAGTCACTGATCCAGGAGGTTCCTGGCCAGTCTTTCATGTCGCGGGTATCAGTAATCTGAGCATAGTTCCACATGCGTCCGTATGTATAAGAGTCTGCAAACTCAATGAAGTCTGAAATCTGCTGAACAGCAGCAGATGCAGTTACGCTTACAGAAGCCTTACCTACCTGACCACGCTTGGTGGTTACAAGAATTACACCGTTAGCACCACGTACACCGAATACGGCAGTGGCAGAGGCATCTTTCAAAATTGAGATGTCAGCAACCTCATTAGGGTCAATCTGGGTAAATGAACGCTCTACACCGTCCACAAGGACAAGAGGTTCAGCACTATTCAAAGAGCCTATACCACGGATGCGGATGACTGGGTCATCAGCACCAGGCATACCTGAAGTTTGTACGGTCTGTACACCTGGGAGATTACCTTGCAAGGCGTTACCAAGGTTGGCTACAGGAGATTTGAGAAGCTTCTCAGAACCTACGTTAGCAACAGCACCAGTCATGGTTACCTTCTTCTGAGTACCATAACCTACGACAACGACTTCTTCAAGGATTTCGTCATCGCTGTTTAGTGTTACATTCACTTTCTTACGACCGGCTATCTTGACCTCTTGAGTCTCCAGACCGACGTAAGAGAAAATCAACGTGGCATTGGCGTTGGCGACTTTGATAGAGTAGTTACCATCGATGTCGGTAACAGTACCATTGGTAGTGTTACCTTTCTCACGGATGGTAGCTCCGATGACGGGTTCACCGGAAGTCTCTGTCACAACACCTGTCACGGTCACCTGAGCAAATACTGTAGCTGACAACATCATAAAGAAGGTCAGCAACATTGCTCGCATGTCAAATGATTTTGTCATGGCGTTTGTGTTTAAATAAATATTAATGGTAGTTGAATAATTCCGATTACCAAGTTTTGTTGTATATTCTACGTTAATCAGAATATAGTAATATATAATAAGGTATTACTTGCTCATTACTGCATCTACCCAACCTGCTAATGCTACGAGATAAGCATTCCAGTTGATAGCAATCTCATTGCTTGCATAACTGTTCTGGTTGTCGAGATAGCACTCGTCTGGATAGTCAGATGGATATTCAGCCTGTACCGTAGCCAAATCTTGCTTGCCAGGGTTAGGACCACCCGCAAAGAAACCAGGAAGTGGAGCCTCAATACCATCAGCAGAAGAAAGACGCTGGTGAGGATGCATGACTGGCTTGGTGCCGAATCCAGTGACGAAGCAATAGCCGGTAGCATTACGGCCTAACATGTAATCCACATTCTGAAGAGCACCCTTAAGATACTTCTCGTCACCTGTAACCTTGTAGGCATACATCATACAGAGGCCCATGCCTGCACATCCTTCTGGAATGCTGGCCCAGTGGAAATCCTCAGGGACATTACCGAAAGGACTCTGGAAACAAGAGGTGAGGGTCGAACTAAGCTGCTGATCAGCATAAGCAATAAGACCAGGAGCTAGGAGCGCGATCATCTCGGTATTTCCTGCATTGATCCACTCGAAAGTGCCAAGACCGCTTAAGTTGCCCCATACTGGCAAATCAAACTTCTGAGGAGCATAAGTCTTTGCATCCTTAAGATAAGCTTCCTTACCGGTAGTGAGATAGAGCTCGGTTGCAGCCCAGAAGAATTCATCTGTCGGATCTTCATCGTCGTAAGCTCCTGTGTGTACATCTGGATCAAACTGCTCGTTCATAGCATCCTGACGATACATGATAGCAGGATTCTTGAAAGCCCAGGCATAAGCTTTTTCTGCAGCTTCAATGGCCTTTGGTGTCCAGTCTGCATAATCTGGCATATCCATAAAGATACGGGCAGATTGTGCCATCGTTGCAGCAAAGTCAAGTGTCGCGCAAGTTGTTTTCTGCACAACGTAGCGTGGCTGCTTTGCCTCTACTGGCATGATGAACGCCTCAAAGCTTGGAGTAGTCAACTTGTGGTAGACACCGCCATCGGTAGGATCCTGCATGGTGATCATCCACTTGAGGTTATACATAATCTCATCGAGGAAGTCTGCCGTCAGGTTCTGGCTTTCAGGAATGTTGAGATTCCATGCATTGAAATACTCCGGTGCCTGAGCATAAGCATCAAGCATCGTGCCAATGGTGAAACCGGAATTTACAACGTACTTGTTGAAATCGCCAGCATCATACCAGCCATAAGGAGATGAGATGACAGTGTTGGCCGGACGACCCTTAGACGCTGCACTTGGATGAATATAGACCACGGTGTCAGGATGAGCTGCAGGACGTGCATAGACTCCTGCGTACTGCTCTTCGATGGCCATGCCTGTGCGCTGAAGATAGAAAGCCTTCATGCCCGCCTTTGCCACAGCTTCCACTGCATGATCTGCAATGATGACCTGCTGTGTATAAGGGCCTGCATGAAGTGTGTAAGTGCCAGGATTTGTGACACTACTGAAATCTACGATAGTACGAGTCTTGCCAGACCAAGGGCTGACAGCCTGACGTGTGGCTGTTCCTTCCCATACGGTTTTACCGCTTGCATCTGTCAAAGAGTAATTTTCGGATACGCCTTCTTGCTCAATCACAGCAATCTTTTCAGCGTTAGGATAGTAGCCAACTTGATTAACTTGAATCGGCTGACCTTCTGGTGCAGCCTCTTTGGTGCAGGCTGTTGCCATGGTGAGCAACAGTCCTGCACAAAGAATAGATGTTTTGTTCATTGTATGTGTCTTAGGGGATTGATTACATGATTACCTCAACGATGTGCTTGCCAGGAGTAGCCTTAACAATGTTACCTTCTACAGCTACACCATCCACGGTCATGCTCTTGATGCCCTTTTCTGCACCGTTAGGATTCTTGACAGTGATGTCATACTCCACACCACGAAGCACACGCTTCACGTTATACTCCTTGATGTCTGCTGGCAAGCAAGGATCTACCATGATACCATCGTAGGTAGGCTTCACACCGAGGAGGAACTGGCTGACGGTATACCACATCCAAGCTGCAGTACCGGTGAGCCATGAGTTCTTTCCCTCACCTGGCTTAGCAGCGTCCTTACCAGCAACCATCTGGCAGTTTACATATGGCTCAACCTTATGGAGCGCCTGATCCTTGATCCACATTGGAGAAATCTTACGGAAGAGTTCCCATGCATCATTGCCACGACCTGCAACGGTCTCGCCGATGATGACCCATGGATTGTTATGACAGAAGATACCAGCGTTCTCCTTGTAACCTGCAGGATAAGAAGAAATCTCACCCATCTCTACATGGTAAGTAGTGTATGCAGGATTGTTGAGTACCATACCATGCTCACAGTCGAGGTACTTCTTACAAGAGTCGATGGCTTTGTCAACCATGCCCTCTTCAAGGCCGATACCAGCCATTGTACAGAAGCCCTGGCTCTCGATGAAGATCTTGCCTTCCTCGCATTCGTTCGAGCCGATCTTGTTGCCATAGAAGTCATATGCGCGGAGATACCATTCGCCATCCCAGCCATGCTTCTTAACAGCCTCAGCCATTGCACCGATGCACTTCTGAGCCCGTGGGGCCTCGTCATACTTGCCGATCTGCTTGCAAAGCTCGACGTAATCCTTGCCGGTTTCGACGTAGAGACCTGCAATCATCAGAGACTCAGCCTTAGATCCTACTGAGTTGTTCTCTGTGGTCTGGAAGCTCTCATTTGGATCCCATGAGAAGCAGTTGAGG
>JAZUIL010000195.1:0-6871 GCA_045642245.1 Bacteroidales bacterium | reverse complement strand
AGACTTCAAGGTTACTGTCCGTGGTCTTAACACCACTGGTAGCTCAGGCCCTCTCTATGTTATCGATGGTGTCGCAGGTGGCGATATCAACTCTCTCAACCCTTCAGATATTGAGTCTATCGATATCCTTAAGGACGCTGCATCTTCTGCTATTTACGGTGCTCGTGCATCTTCAGGCGTCGTACTTATTACTACCAAGCAGGGTGAAAAGGGTAAGATCAAGATCAGCTATGACGGCTACTTCTCAATCCAGAAGCCTAACTTCAATGGCGTGAAGTCAGTAAGCGGTATGGAGTATATCAACCTCGTAGATGAGGCTTTCCGTTCAAACGGTGCTAAGTTCGATGGCGGTGACCACTACTTCAACCTCGACGCTTTGATGCCTGTACAGTGGGCTCAGATGAAGAGCGGCAAGTTCACTGGTACTGACTGGCTCCATGAGTCTGTCAACCCAGATTCTTACGCTTATAACAACGCTTTGACCATTACTGGTGGTAGCGATACCAACCATTATGCATTGGGTATCTCTAACAACCATAGCGATGGTACCCTCGGTTATCCTAAGGAGACTTACTATGATCGTACCACCATCCGTATGAACTCTGACTATGTCCTTCTCAAGTTGAAGAACCGTGACATCGTCAAGTTCGGTGAGAACCTCACAGTTTCTATCTATGAGTCAAACAGCGTCAGCCAGGGTAATATCTATGACAACCAGATCCACACTGCATTGACCTATACTCCATTGCTTCCTGCATATAACGAGGATGGTTCATTCTATACTTATGAGGATCAGAAGCGTGATGGTTGGCAGCAGACCGATGGTGGCTACAACCTCCTCGAGTCTTACGCTATTGGCGAGAGCGAGAACAAGCGTGTACGCCTCCAGGGTAATGTCTGGTTGGAGATCAATCCTACTAAGGACCTTAAGTTCCGCTCAACCTATGGCTATGGCTGGTACAACAACAACCGTCGTTACTACACTCCTTCTTATCAGCTCTCTGGCACCAATGCACAGGATAAGGATAAGGCTCAGCAGGAGTCAAGCACCAATTACCGTTGGTCTTGGGAGAACACCCTCCAGTGGCAGCATAAGTTCGGCAAGCACAGTGTAGATGCTCTCGTAGGTACTTCTATCGAAGGTACTGGTTGGGGCCAGAACCTGGGTGGTTCGCGCAAGGACACCAAGTTCCACAAGTGGGAGTCGGCTAACCTCTCTTCTTCAGACAGCGACATCGACTCAGAGAACGTAGGTATCTGGGGTGGTAATACCGTTCCTTACAACAACATCGTTTCTTTCTTCGGTCGTGCTAACTATAACTATAAGGAGACCTACCTTGCTACCCTCATCATTCGTGAGGATGGTTCTAGCAACTTCGCTAAGGGTCACCGTTGGGGTACCTTCCCTTCAATATCTGCAGGATGGGTAATCAGCAATGAGAACTTCATGGAGAGCACCAGCAGCTGGCTCGACTTCTTGAAGATCCGTGCAAGCTGGGGTGAGAATGGTAACTGTTCGATCAGCAACTTCCAGTATGCAGCTACCGTATCGCTCTCTGCTCCTTATGACTTCACCACAGGTGGTACTTCTACCTCTACCGGTGCATATCCTGATATCATTCCAAACCCTGACCTCACTTGGGAAACCACCGTACAGACCGACTTAGGTTTCGATGCACGCTTCCTGAAGAGCCGTCTCGGCTTGACCTTCGACTGGTATAATAAGGAGACCAAGGACTGGCTCGTAAACGCTCCTTCTTTGGCTATCTACGGTACTGGTTCTCCTGTGATCAACGGTGGTTCGGTTCGTAACCGTGGTATTGAGCTCGGTTTGAACTGGAACGACCAGGTAGGTAAGGACTTCCGTTATGGTGTCAACTTCAACATCTCTACCAACAAGAATAAGGTCCTCTACATTGACAGCCAGGATGGTATCATCCACGGTGGTAAGGACGTTATCGCACAGAACATTTCTGCATACAACACCTTCGAGGCTCGTCCTGGTAAGCCAATCGGTTACTTCACCGGTATCGCTAGCGAGGGTATCTTCCAGAACAAGGCTGAGATCGACGCCTGGAACGCTGCAGGCAAGGCCTTCATGGATGGTTATGAGGCAGCACAGCCTGGTGACGTGAAGTGGATTGATCAGAATGGTGATGGCGTATTCAATGACGACGATGTTGTTGAGATCGGTAATCCTCATCCAGATGTAAACATCGGCTTCGGTATCAACATGTCATATAAGGGCATCGACCTCTCAATCAGTGGTTCAGGTGCATTCGGACATCAGATCCTTCAGAGCTACCGCTCATTCGCAAACAGCGACGTTGAGAACTATACAAACAATTTCGTAGATCGTCTCTGGACAGGCGAGGGTTCTACCAACAGCTTCCCACGCTTCACCTACGGCAAGCACAACAACTTCTATGCTAAGGGTTATGTAGGTGATATCTGGGCACAGGATGCAGACTACGTTAAGATTCGTACAATCACTGTCGGCTACGACTTCAAGAAGCTCTTCCCTAAGATGCCACTCCAGCAGTGCCGTATCTACTTCACTGGCCAGAACCTCCTCACCTTCACCGGTTACGATGGCATGGATCCAGAAGTTGGTTATGGTTATGGTTACTCTTGGGCTTCTGGTATCGATATCGGTTCATACCCAAGTCCTAAGTCTTATATGTTCGGCTTGAGTCTTAAATTTTAATACTGACAGATTATGAAAAAAATATTATATTCAGTAGCTATTGCTGGCGCTCTGATGGCTACAAGCTGCGATGATCTTCTCGATACCGAGAACTACAGCAAGGCTGATACATCGAGCTTCCCAAAGACTGAGCAGGATGCAGAGCAGATCCTTACTTCCTGCTACAATGCACTGATTCTTCTTTGCTCAAATAAGGTTGAGTCGCATACCATGTTTACTCACATGATGATGAGCGATGAGATGTTCGGTGCAGGATCTACCTCAAATATCGGTGCACAGTCGTTTGACCGTATGATGACCAGTGATGTCAACTTCTTTGAGAATGCATGGTCAGATTATTATCAGGGTATCTTCCGTACCAACTATGCACTCCAGGCTATTCCTGAGTTGGACGACGCTGTGTTCAGAAGCGTAGACAATAAGAACTATCTCCTCGGTCAGGCGCACTTCCTCCGCGCTTGGAACTATTGGGAGTTGGCCAACAACTTCGAGACCGCTCCACTTCTTCTGGCTACCGAGGCTTCCAACATGCCTCGCACCACCATCGATTCGCTCTATACACAGATCGCTACCGATCTTACTGACGCCATCAACCTGATGCCAGCCCGATTCGGTTACTCTTCAGAGGCAGGCCTTACCGGTCGTGCTACCAAGTATGCAGCAGAGGCACTTCTCGCACGTATCTGGATGTTCTACACTGGATTCTATAAGAAGGCTGACCTTGCAGGTATCTCTAAGGGACAGATCGTTACTTACCTGAAGGATGTACGCGATAATTCTAAGTTCGGCCTTGAGAACGATCCACGAGAGATTTGGCCTTACACCAACGAATGGTCAAGCGGTGTGGCTTATGGCACTGACTTCGATACCTATTCTAATCACAACAACTTGCATTGGGTAGGCAATCACTCAAAGGAGACCGTCTGGGCCGCACACTTCAGCTACGTTTGGGTATCTAATGGTAATGCAGGTCACAACCGTCTCGGTGAGTACATGGGTCTCCGTAATCCATCTTCTTCTCCAACAGCAGAGTGTTATCCTTACGGCATCGGTTATACCAACGGTTCAGTCAATCCTAAGCTCGTTGAGGAGTGGGCAACCGATCCTGACTATGGTACTGATGACCTCCGTCTCTGGGGCTCAGTATTCGCAGTCGATGAGGCAGCTCGCGTATATAGCAACAAGGAGATCGGTGGTGACTGGTGGAATGATGGTTGCTTAGTAGAGCTTCCTAACCACGCAGGTAACGACTCTAAGGAGGTTGAGAAGACCATGTTCCACAATAAAAAGTATATGGTTAACACCGCTTATGCAGACGCAAGCAAGTCTAACCTCTACAAGAACTTCTTCTACGCTATCCCTGGCTTCAACGGTTCTAACAGCAACCAGTTCGACAACCGTAACGATATGATCTATATCCGTTATGCAGACGTTCTCCTCATGATCGATGAGCTTGAGAACAGCGTCGACGGTATGAACCTCCTCCGTGCTCGTGCAGGTCTTAAGCCATACGATGGCTATACCTTCGAGCGCCTCCAGAAGGAGCGTCGTTATGAGCTCTGCTTCGAAGGTGTCCGTTTCAACGACCTCCGTCGTTGGTATCCAGAGACCGCAGGTGCAGTGATCTCAAAGAACCAGGTAGGTGCATTCTGCGACTATCGTGGCAAGATGGCAGTAGGTGGCTATACCGAGATCGCAGGCAATGGTCTTGACAAGCGTTATCGTGAGACCCGTGGCTTCATGAACGTTCCACAGTCACAGATCATCCTTTCAGAGGGTCTCCTCAAGCAGACTCCTGGCTTCGATAGCGATGACACCAAGAGCTGGATGTTCAGCAACGGCAACCTCCCATATAAGGAGACAGTTGCATACTAATTTTCTGGTATAAAAAATAGGTTGTAGAGTTCCGCTGCACCTAGTCGTGCAGCGGGACTTTTTACTAACACCGATAATACAATGAAAAAGCACCTATTATTGATTGCGACATCAGTTTTTCTGATGCTGCAAGGACAGGCGCAGAGTGTTGTGGAGCAATTCCGCACAGATCCAGGCAAGAGCGGAGGCGTCTATTACGCCTATCCAGGGCCATCCGGCAGTACCATTACTGCACCTCCTAAAGGATACAAGCCGTTCTATATCAGCCATTACGGCCGCCACGGATCGCGTTACATGCTCAGCGATACCGACTATACGAAGCTCCTCAATATCCTGCAGTCGGCCGATTCGGCAAAGGCGCTCACTCCATTGGGCAAAGAGAAGCTGGCTCAGATGAAGGAGATTTGGGCGGAGGCCAAAGGCCATACCGACGAGCTCGCACCTCTCGGCAAGAGACAGCACCGTGGCATCGCCGAACGTATGTTCCGCCACTATCCGCAGGTCTTCAAGAAGAATGCATCGCTCTCGGCCCGTTCCACCACTTCGTTACGCTGTTGTCTCAGCATGGTGGCTTTCTGCGAGCGACTGAAGGAACTCAATCCACAGCTCAATATCGACTGGGATACCAGTAAGAGCAACATGGATTATCTCAACTATCACAGCAAGGCGTTCAACGACGTAAAGATGGGAGAGGACGGCTGGATGCGAAAGCTCGGCCAGCTCAACGAAGAAGCTCAGAAGAACATCGGTCCGGTCTCACCAGATCGTTTCATCTCGCAGATCTTCAGCGACGCCGCTTACAGTCAGAAAGCCAATCCACGCGCTGTGATGCAGGCCTTCTACGACGTAGCCAGCGACCTACAGGACATGGAGACACCCGTTTCTTTCTGGGATCTCTTTACCGCAGAGGAACTCTACTCTTGCTGGATCGGAGGCAACCTCTGGTTCTATACAGGCGATGCCAACAGTCCTTATAACAAAGGCGAGGCTTTGGCCAGCTGTCGCAACCTCGTAGAGAATATCATCGAGAGCGCCGATGCAGCTATTGCAGGCAATGGTGAGTCCGCTACGCTTCGTTTCGGTCATGACGGCAATATCATTCCACTGGCAGCCAGTTTCCATTTCCCTGGCTGTGATGTGAGTGAGGCCGATGGAGGCAAGGCTTGTGAGCTCTGGCAGAACTATCGCGTTTCGCCAATGGCAGCCAATATCCAGTTGATATTCTACCGCAAGAAAGGCTCTGATGACGTCCTCGTCAAGTTCCTCCTGAACGAGAATGAGACCACCATCCCTATCTCCACAGACGTAGCTCCATTCTATCACTGGAGCGATGTGAAGACCTTCCTCAGAGCAAAATAAAGTTACTTTCGACAGAAGTTTTGGTACTAGTTTATATTTTATGAAAATTGACCCCCGACGCAGTGATTGCATCGGGGGTCGTTTTGTCTGCACTTCATGATTCGTCAGATCCGTGCAGCTAATATCTTTCGCTTCTTACTGGCGATACTGAGCATACTTCTTACGTAGCACCTCCTTGGCCCATTCAGGCTCCCAGGCTTGCAAGGTCTTGACGATGAGATAAGCGGCAGGGAGAGCGCAGTTGTGATCGAAGCCGTTGAGCTCATGCAGTTCCATCATCTTGTTGCCACGGTTCTTACATACTGAGTAGAAGAAAGCGTTCTCTTCCCAACGATCGGCCATCTCGAGGTCACGGCCACCGGTGATCATGCAGATCTTAGCGGTGTTGGCGCGCGCATGGAAGATCGGTGCGAACTTATCGATCGAAGGAATACCCTCTGGCATCTGGCGCTCCTCACGGATGGTGAAGTGAGTCATGGTCTGTCCGCTCACTGGTAGGTAACCTGCGATGTCGGTGTCGGCATCCACACCATAAGCAGCGAGGTATTCTTTGGCCATGGCCAGGATCAACGTAAGATAGCCGCCGGCTGAGTGACCGCTGATATATACCTTCTTAGGATCACCGCCATACTCCTTGATGTGCTTCAATGTCCACGCCACAGACAGCGCTGCGTCTTCGATGTATGAAGGACACTTGGCCTGAGGGAAGAGACGGTAGTTAGGCGATACGACGCAGAATCCCTGGTCCTTAAATGGATCGAGTAACTCCTTGTTGCCACCTTTCAGTCCTCCGCCATGAAACCAGATGACGGTCGGTACGTCCTGACCTCCTTCAGGATAATATACGTCGAGCTTACAGCGCTCCAGACGATAGGCGTCTTTCTCTCCGGCATCGGTATAGGCGATGTCTTTCACGGTCTTGTAGTTCTG
>JAZUIL010000194.1:0-22438 GCA_045642245.1 Bacteroidales bacterium | reverse complement strand
CATTGATGAAGGAGACTTTGCAAAGCATCAGTTCGGTGCGACATTGACACAGAAACTCGAATGGAAGATGAGTAAGAATGCATCCTGGTCGAGCCGTTTGTATGGCTTTACCACGTACGACTCTTTCATGTTTGAGTTTGAAAATACTTTCATCTTCAACTTCGGCAGATTCTTCTCTGCTCGTATCTATGCTTATCCTCGTTTCGACGACTCGAAGGATAACAGGATACAGATCAAGGAAATGCTGACATTCGGCTTCAGCTACCAGTGGTAGGAGAGGGAAGCGTATACAAGAAAAGAATCTTTTGTTGCCATTTATTTTTTTGCAGAATAAACTATATTAATTACCACATAATAACTCATGGGTGAGATAGATATAAAAAGAGGTCTACAAGACCTTTGGAACCTGCTGACTGACGGACAGCGTATCGCGATGATGGACGACGCCATTATCCAGACTTATCGTAAGGGTGAGTCGATCTATCAGGTCGGAGAGGAGTCTGTATACCTGGTGTGTATGCTCAAGGGCCGTGTAAAACTTGAGAAACTGGGTATCGGTGGCCGTATGCAGATCATGCGTATGTTCCGTCCTGGTGATAACTTCGGCTATCGTAGTTATTTCGCTGTACAGGAGCATGTTACTGAGGCTGTGGCAATGGAGACTACACAGGTGGCGCTGATTCCGATGAACCTCATAGAGCGTATCTGTATGGAGAACTCTAAGCTGGCAATGTACTTCGTCCGCAACCTGGCTACTGACCTCGGTGCGAGTGACGAGCGTACTGTCAATCTCACTCAGAAGCATATTCGTGGCCGACTGGCTGACTCTATCATCTTCCTCATTGACAAGTATGGCTTTGAGGCTGATGGAGAGACGATCAATGCGCCGTTGTCGCGCGACGATCTGGCCGCTCTCTCAAATATGACAACTTCGAACGCGATCCGTACGCTTGCCACCTTCGTGAAGGAGGAGATCCTGGAACTGGATGGTCGAAGAATCAGAGTCTTGAATCGCGACAAATTGAAGCGTATCAATGCCAATGGATAAGCTGTTTGCTAAAAAAGAATAAATCGGGTGAGTTTTCATCCGTTTTTTTTGTTTTATAGCAAAAAAACATTATATTTGCCCCACGTAATTAACACAATAGATGATATGATTAGAAAGATTCTTATTGCCAATCGTGGTGAGATCGCTATCCGAGTGATGCGCGCCTGCTACGAGATGGGTATTCGCTCGGTAGCTGTCTATAGTGAGGCTGACCGTACGAGCCGCCATGTGCTCTATGCCAATGAGGCTGAGTGCATCGGTCCGGCACCTTCGAACGAGAGTTATCTCTGCTATGATAAGATCATCGAGGCTGCCAAGAAACATAAGGCAGATGCCATCCATCCTGGTTATGGCTTCCTGTCAGAGAATGCAGAATTTGCTCGTCGTTGTGAGGAGGAAGGTATCATCTTCATCGGTCCTAATCCTCAGACGATGATCGATATGGGTGACAAGATCCAGGCGCGCCGTCATATGATTGCTGCCGGTGTCCCTGTCGTACCGGGTACTCAGGATCAGCTCAACTCGGCCGAGGAGGCTGTCGGCGTGTGCAAGGCCATCGGTTTCCCTGTTATGATCAAGGCTTCGATGGGTGGCGGTGGCAAGGGTATGCGACTGGTTCACCGCGCTGAGGATGTCGTTGAGGCTTATAATACCTGTAAGTCTGAGGCAATGTCTGGCTTCGGTGACGACACTGTATATATCGAGAAATTCGTAGAAGGTCCTCATCATATCGAGTTCCAGATCTTAGGCGATAAGCATGGCAACGTGATCCATCTCGGTGACCGCGAATGTTCGGTGCAGCGCCGTCATCAGAAGGTGGTAGAGGAGTCTCCATCTCCATTCGTAGATCCTGAGCTTCGCCAGAAAATGGGTGCTGCTGCCGTGGCTGCTGCTAAGGCGGTAGGTTATGTGGGTGCAGGTACCATCGAGTTCCTCGTCGATAAATATAAGAACTTCTATTTCCTTGAGATGAACACCCGTCTGCAGGTGGAGCATCCTATTACCGAGGAGGTTGTTGGCCTGGATCTCGTCAAGCTTCAGATCTCTATTGCCGACGGTCAGCCTTTAGGAATCAAGCAGGAGGATGTTGTACAGCGTGGACATGCCATCGAGTGCCGTATTTGTGCAGAGGATACTGACAATAATTTCCGTCCAGCTCCAGGTATCATCTCTCGTCTCGTCGAGCCTCATGGCCCTGGCATCCGTATCGACTCGGCTGTCTATGAAGGCTATGAGATCCCGATGTACTATGATCCTATGATCGGTAAGCTCATCGTCTATGCGACTTCGCGTCAGTATGCCATCGAACGTATGCGCCGAGCTCTTTATGAGTATAAGGTGGCAGGATTGGTAACCAACATCCGCTATCTGCGTCGCATCATCGATGTGCCACAGTTCAAGGAAGGTAACTACGATACCTCGTTCATCGAGACCAATCAGGAGCGTCTGCGTCCACGTCCAGGTTTCAAGAATGACTCTGAGGATATGGCTATCATCGCCGCTTATATCGACTATCTCATGAATTATGAGGAGAATAAGGGCGACGGAGTCACTGAGAATTCAAGCGCGTTGAACAGATGGAGGGCGTTTGGATTGCAGAAGGGTGTGCTGAGGGTATAAAAAGCCCCTACCCCTGGCCCCTCCCCCGAGCGGTGGAGGGGAGTGGTTACCAAAAGAGATTATAAAAACGCGAGACCTCCTGCGTCCCAAAGTAGTATTTACTCCCTTCCACCGATCGGGGGGAAGGGTAAGGGGATGGGGGCTTACTTATGGAAATACAAATCGGAAATCGCCTCGCAGAGGCAACGCTCCTTTCAAAGGAAGGCAATAACGTATCGATCGAGATCGATGGCAAAGTATATAATGTGGATATCTGCATGTTTGCCAATGGTCAGGTGTCGATTCTGAACAATGGCATTTCATATAATGCTACGCTCATCAAGGGTGAGAGTGGCAAGCACTATCGTGTAGGTCTGAACTATTCGAACTACGAGGTGGATATGCTTGACAGTCAGGCTAAGTACATGCGTATGCGCAAGAAGGCGGATGCAGAGAAACAGGCCGACAAGATTAAGGCTCCAATGCCATGTAAGATCGTCAAGGTCTATGTGGAGCCAGGTCAGGAACTCCAGCCAGGCGACATCGTACTCACCATCGAGGCTATGAAGATGCAGTCGAATATCTCTGTCACTGAGGCTTGTAGTGTGAGCGAAGTCAAGTGTGCGGAGAATGACAGCGTGATGGCGGAGCAGGTATTAGTCACCCTAAAACTATAAGCCCCCATCCCCAACCCTTCCCCCGAACGGTGGAAGGGAGGGGTTGGCTGGTTTTATAGCAAATAATAATAAAAAACGCTTCCCCGGCGTTCCTCTGATACAAATTACTCCCTTCCACCGTTCGGGGGAAGGGTCAGGGGATAGGGGCTTTTTATATGGAACCAAAAAAACTAACAGTTAGAGAACGTATAGATATACTCCTCGACAAAGGGACTTTTGTGGAGGTCGATAAATATGTGAAGCATCACTGCACCAACTTCGGTATGGAGAATAAGAAGGTGGCAGGAGATGGCGTAGTGTGTGGATATGGCAAGATCGATGGTCGCATCGTGTTTGTCTATGGCTTTGACTTCGCTGTCCTTGGCGGCTCATTGTCAGCGGCTAATGCTGCTAAGATTGCTAAGGTGCAGGACGCTGCATTGAAGAACGGCGCTCCGATCATCGGATTGAACGATTCGGGTGGTGCTCGTATTCAGGAAGGTATCGAGTCATTGTCAGGCTTCGGAGATATCTTCTATCGCAACGTTATGTCATCGGGTGTCATCCCTCAGATTTCGGCTATCATGGGCCCATGTGCAGGCGGTTCTTGCTATTCTCCTGCCTTGACCGACTTTATCCTGATGGTTCGCGAAGAGGCTCAGATGTTCATCACTGGCCCTAATGTCGTGAAGCAGGTAACTCAGGAGGAGTGCGACAAGGAGACCCTCGGTGGAGCTGATGTTCATAGCACAAAATCAGGCGTTTGCCAGTTTGTATGCGATAGTGACGAAGAGTGTCTGATGACCATTCGCGAACTCATCGGCTTCCTGCCAAATAACAACATGGAAGATGCTCCTATGCATCCTGTTACCGATGAGGTGAACCGTGAGTGCCATGAGTTGGAGGGTGTTGTGCCAGCAGATCCTAACATCCCATATAACATCAAGGATATCATCGAGCCTATCTGCGATCATCAGTACTTCTTTGAGATAGCTCCAAACTTCGCGAAGAATATCGTCATCGGTTTCGGTCGTATGGCTGGTCGTACCGTAGGCTTCATTGCTAATCAGCCACAGGTACTTGCAGGTGCTCTCGATATTGATGCTTCAGAGAAGGGTGCACGTTTCGTGCGATTCTGTGACTGTTTCAACATTCCAATCGTGGCAATCGAGGATGTACCAGGCTTCATGCCAGGTTTGAATCAGGAGCATGGCGGTATCATCCGTCATGGTGCTAAGTTGCTTTATGCTTTTGCTGAGGCTACTGTACCAAAGATTACTTTGATTACTCGTAAGGCTTACGGTGGTGCATACATTGTGATGAACTGTAAGCAATTAGGTGCTGATGTCAACCTCGCATACGAGTCAGCAGAGATTGCTGTAATGGGTGCAAAGGGTGCTGTTTCAATCCTCTATCGCAAGGAGACTCCAGAGCAGCAGCAGGAGCGTATCAAGGAATATGAGGCTAAGTTCTCTAATCCATATTGCGCAGCTGAGCTCGGTTACATTGATGATATCATTTCTCCTGCAGATACCCGCAAGGCAATCATCGCTGGCTTGGAGTGCTGCAAGAACAAGAACCAGAGCAATCCTCCTAAGAAGCACGGCAATATGCCTGTATAAAGACCCTCCTTAATCCTCCCTCGAAGGGAGGACTTGCCAGGCTTATTCAAAAGTGTTATATAATATGATTCAGGCCGTGGATTTCAACATCGTGTACGTGATGTTGAAATCCACGGTCTGAAATTTTAACAACGCGTACGTGATGTTGAAATTCTTGATCGATGATATTAACACTACGTCCGCGGTGTTAATATTGTGAGTCGAGAAATTTAACACTAGGGACGTAGTGTTAAACTTGTAATCTTATAAAACTGACATCGCGTACGCAGTGTTGAAATTCTACATCGAGAAAACCAACAACGCGTACGCGATGTCAAAATTTTATATTAATTGCTTTCAATAGCGGAAAAACTTCCGCTATTGATTATTTTTTCTTCCAAAGCTTGGTCATATCCTCGAGAGTCTTACCCTTGGTCTCAGGAACGAGGCGCCATACGAAGAGTGCTGCGATGACGCAGATAACACCGTACATGCCATATACAAACCAGTAACCGAGGCTGTTAGCCATAGGAACGAATGAGGTAGAGACGATCCAGTTGAAGATCCACTGGAAGGCAACTGCGATAGCAACTGCACCACCACGGATGGTGTTAGGGAAGACCTCTGCAATGAGTACCCAGCAGATAGGACCCCATGAGAACATGAAGCTAGCAGAGTAAACCATGAGGGAGATCATGCAGTAGAGGTTGAGGCTCTCGTCACCGAAGGTCATTGCAACACCGAATGCGCCGAGTGCCATGCCGAGGGAACCGACGATGAGAAGTGGCTTACGACCGAGTTTCTCAACGGTAAAGATAGCGATGCAGGTGAATGCGAGGTTGACGATACCATTGAAAACGGTAAGTACCATAGGATTCTCGAAGCCCATTGCACCATAGATACGAGGAGCGAAGTAGAGAACGGCGTTGATACCTACAGCCTGCTGGAAAACTGAAAGCATGATACCTACGAAGATGCAGAGGAAGCCGTAGGTCATCAGTGGCTCGGTCTTCACGGTCATGGTCTCCTTGATGTCCTTGAGGATCTCCTTAGCCTTAGAAGCACCATTGATCTTTGCAAGGATACCCTCTGCCTGCTGATCCTGGCCGATAGAAGCGAGGTAGCGTGGGGTCTCAGGAACGAAGCAGATCAGGAGAGCGAAGAGACCTGCAGGAACCATCTCGGAACCGAACATATAACGCCAGCCGTCAGCGATAGCCCACTGAGCTTCAGCGCCATTGAGGATCTGGTTCATACCATTGCCGATGCTCTCGATGGCAGGAGCAACATGGTCGCCAAGGATGAAGAAGTTGACGAAATAAACGACGAGCTGACCGAAGATGATCGCAAACTGGTTCCAAGAAACCAGCATGCCGCGGATGTTCGATGGAGCAATCTCACCGATGTACATTGGGCAGACAGCAGAAGCAAGACCTACACCTACACCACCGATGACACGGTAGATGTTGAACACTACGAAGAGTGTGAGGTTTGGCTCGCCCTTGGCAAGAACCATGGTCTCAGGACACATAGAACCCCAAGCTGAGATGAAGAACATCACACCTGCAAAGATAAGACTCTTCTTACGACCCCAGTTGGAAGCAAGCATGCCAGAGATGCCAGCACCGATGATACAGCCGATAAGAGCACTTGAACTGGTGAAACCGTGCCAGAAATCGGTATAAACGAAATCTGAAGCACCCATGAAGAAGGCCTGAAGACCCTTTTCTGCACCTGAAATAACCGCAGTGTCATAGCCAAAGAGGAGACCTCCGAGTACGGCTACAAGCACGATGGAAAACAAATAGGCTTTTGAGCCATTTTCGTTGTTTGTCATGTGGATTTTGTTTTTATTTGGTAATGTTAATATAGATTGCTGTTTTATTGATGGATCGAAATATCGCCGCAAAGATAATGAAAGTATTAATAATTGCCAAACAAAAAGGCTTTTTTATGTTTGTTTTTGCAATGAATATGGTTATTTTTTGAACTTATTAATATAAAAAACGTGGAAATAATGAAATTTTTACATAAAAATAACCGACTGATTATTAAAAAATGTATCTTTGCACCATCTTTGCGCGCTTCCCTCCGTAAGGAAGTTAACAAAGATGCTATATAAGTTAAATAAATATTGAAATTTGTAATTCAATGATCAAAATTACTTTTCCTGACCAGACGGTCAAGGAGTTTGAAGATGGTGTAACTCCTCTTCAGGTGGCTGAGGGTATCAGCCAGCGTTTTGCACAGGATGTGCTCGTAGCTAAAGTAGGTGGCGAGATGTGGGATATGACCCGTCCGATCCCTGCTGATTCATCAATCGAATTCTTTAAGTGGGACTCTGAGGAAGGCAAGCATGCTTTCTGGCACAGTTCTGCACACCTTCTCGCTGAGGCTCTTCAGGAGTTGTATCCTGGTATCCAGTTCGGTATCGGCCCAGCCATCGAGAATGGTTTCTATTATGACGTAGTTCCTGCCAACGGAGAGAATATCAAGGAGGCTGACTTCCCTAAGATCGAGAAGAAGATGCTCGAGCTTGCACGTCAGAAGCAGGCCATCGTTCGTAACGATGTACCAAAGGCTGAGGTTCTCGAGCAGTTCGCTGCTAAGGGTCAGACTTTCAAGTGCGAGTTGATCTCGGAACTCGAGGATGGCAAGATCTCTACATATACTCAGGGTAACTTCACCGACCTCTGCCGTGGTCCACACCTTGCTAACACCGCTCCAATCAAGGCTTGCAAGGTATTGAGCGTAGCTGGTGCTTTCTGGCGTGGCAACGATAAGAACCCTCAGATGAACCGTGTATACGGCATCACCTTCCCTAAGCAGTCAATGCTTGATGAGTATATCCAGCTCATCGAGGAGGCTAAGAAGCGTGACCACCGTAAGCTTGGCAAGGAGATGGAACTCTTCGCATTTACTCAGAACGTAGGTGCTGGTCTTCCATTGTGGTTGCCAAAGGGTACTGCTCTTCGCAACCGCCTCCAGGAGTACTTGACCAAGATTCAGAAGCGTTATGGTTACTTGCAGGTAATAACTCCAAATATTGGTAACAAGAACCTCTACGTGACTTCAGGTCACTGGGCAAAGTATGGTAAGGATTCGTTCCAGCCTATCTCGACCCCAGATCCAGACGAGCTCTACTTGCTCAAGCCAATGAACTGTCCTCACCACTGTGAGATCTATAAGACCAGTCCACGTTCTTACCGAGATCTGCCTTTGCGTCTTGCTGAGTTCGGTACTGTATATCGCTATGAGCAGACCGGTGAGCTTCATGGTTTGACCCGCGTTCGCTGCTTTACTCAGGATGATGCACACCTCTTCTGCCGTCCTGATCAGGTGAAGGAGGAGTTCCTCAAGATCATTGACATCATCATGATTATCTTCAAGGCACTTGACTTCAAGCAGTTCGAGGCTCAGATCTCACTGCGCGATCAGGTCAACCGCGAGAAGTACATCGGCTCTGAGGAGAACTGGGAGAAGGCTGAGCAGGCTATCATCGACGCTTGCCAGGAGAAGGGTCTTCCTGCTCACATCGAGTATGGTGAGGCTGCATTCTATGGCCCTAAGCTCGACTTCATGGTGAAGGATGCTATCGGTCGTCGTTGGCAGTTGGGTACCATCCAGGTGGATTACAACTTGCCAGAGCGCTTCCAGCTTGAGTTCACCGGTGCTGACAACCAGAAGCATCGTCCAGTGATGATCCACCGTGCACCATTCGGTTCGATGGAGCGTTTCGTAGCTGTATTGCTTGAGAATACCGCTGGTAAGTTGCCATTGTGGTTGGCTCCTGACCAGGTGGCTATCATGCCAATCTCGGAGAAGTTCAACGACTATGCATATCAGGTCAAGGAGGCTCTTGAGAAGCAGGAGATCCGTGCATACGTCGATGATCGTAACGAGAAGATCGGTCGTAAGATCCGTGACAACGAGATGAAGAAGGTTCCTTACATGCTCATCGTAGGTGAGAAGGAGATGGCTGAAGGCAAGGTCAGCATCCGTAAGCAGGGTGCAGGCGATGGCGGTCAGCTGACCATCGAGGAGTTTGCCGCTCAGATCGTTGCAGAGGTAAATGCTCAGATTGAGCATTCAAGCTATTAATACACCTTTTAAATATATAGTCCTGAAGGTCAAAAAAAGGCCTTCAGGATAAGATATTTTATCAATGCGTCATATAACTAAGGTCCTAATACTCATCCTTGCTGTTGCCGCTATCCCTTTTGGGGTTATGGGGCAGAAGCATTATGAAGGTCCGGGCAATTGGTTCGTGGGTATTGATGCCGGTGTCAGCCTTGCGATGAATGAGAATGTCACGGCGGAGAATTTCTACCATACAGAAATCCCGAGCGGAAGCATCGTATTAGGTCGTACAATTACACCGTATTTCGGACTTCGACTGTCGGCTGGTGTATATTCTCAGTTAGGTCATCCTCACGAAAAGGCCGTCAAATTTGATCCAGAGACCTATGATGACTATCTCTTCTATGCAGGAAGTGGTTCTCTTGATCTGATGCTGAACTTTGCCAACTGGTTCCGTCGTTACGATGTGCGAAACTGGTTTGATGCGTATCTCATCCTTGGTGGAGGTATGCTATATAAGTTCGGACTGGACAAAAAGGTTGATGAATGGCCGGGTTATGTCTATCCTGTCGATTCTCAGGACAAATGGTTTTGGAATGCCAAAGCTGGTCTTATGGGAGCATGGCATGTCAGTAGAGCTTGTGATTTCACTGCAGAAATCGACTGTTTTTTTACAGACGATGCATATAATGGTGTAATGAGTAAGACTTCAAATAAAATAGATGTGTTTTTAAGCCCCCGTGTTGGAATTGTGTATTATTTCAAGAATTCCAAGGGACGACATCGTTATGCAAATATTACCAAAAACCGTCACATTTATTGGAAAGACTAACTAAGGAGATTATATAATTAAAGGAAACTAAATCTATTTATATATTTTCAGGCGAAACTAATTTTATTGTTGTATGAAGAAAATTATTGCCATCTTTGCCGCATCTTTTCTTGCCTTGTCTATGAATATGGCAGAAGCTCAGGTTGTGGTTTCTGAAGACTGGGGAAGTGGAAATTCCCAGCGAAGAGGTGGAGGATTGGATGATGATCTCAGAGGTGATTCTCCAGAAGAGGACGCTTTGCTCCAATCTCTCTACAATGAGGAGGAGGATGAAGAGCTTAATCGTATCCTTAAGAGTGAGGATTACATCTTCCCTTCTTCTATTACAGACAACTGGCACCTTAATTTCCAGGTAGGTGCAGTGAATTCTTGGGGTAGCTATGCCAGCAAGAAGGGTTTTGGTGAGCTCACTAATTTTGGTGCAGCTTTCTCTGTCGGTAAGTTCTTGACTCCTGTTAATGATGTCCGTGTATCTTTTTACTATGGACGAGAGACTGGTGTGCGTGGTGCGGATCAGGAATTTTTAGACTATTGGGAAAAGGGTATTAATAATCAGGATGGTGAGATCTACCAGGATTGGAACATGACGAAAGAAGAAGCAGAGTGGAAGGATAAGAACTATCCACTTTATGGCTATAATTCTTTTGGTGTATCGCTTCAGTGGCTTCCTAATCTCACCAACCTTTTTTCTGGTTATGAGCCAGAACGTAAGTTTACTATTAGTGGTATGTTCGGTATAGGAATTGAAACTACTTGGGCGTATACTAATAAGAACCTATCTCAAATCAGTGTTTGGGCCGAGAAACCAAAGCGTGGTGTATCTCGTACGCTTATTGGACTTCAGTTCGGTCTTCAGGCAGACTATGCAATTAGTGATCGTTGGCATTTAAATTTTGAAGCACATGAGGTATTCCTCGATGATTCTCATGATGGTTTGATTCATGATCAGACATGGGATGGTCATCTCAATCTTTTTGCCGGTGTGACATGGTTCCTTAAGGGTAAGCTAAATGATGGTCGTTTGCAGAACCGTAACCCATTCAATGACAAGTATAATGAGATTGAAGAGCGTATCTATAAGAACCGAGAAGCTCTTGATGATGCTTTGGCTAACCGTCCAGTCGACATTAACTATGTTGATGTAACCAAGGACGTTACTTATACTTTGATTTCATTTGATGAAGGTGTAACTGAGGTCCCTCGTCTCCAGCAGAACAACGTCTTTACGACAGCTTCTGCTTATGAGCGCATCAAGAATAGTAAGATATTCATTACCAATAGCTCTGGCGCTGATGATAAGACTTTCCACGAGCGTGCATGGTCTATCAGTAAGTTGCTCAATCATCGTTGGCAGGTACCTCTTGAGGATATCTGGGTTGATGCAGATGAGGCTCATATCCAGAAGCTTCAGTTGCCTGATTGTAAGAGCTACATTATTCTTATTATTAACGATTAATACGGCGGCTTAGATATATGAAAAAGATTCTTTTTGCTTTGACAATATTCCTGGGCTCTGTATTTGCAGTTTCTGCTCAGGATTTGGATGATAACACTTTCGAATATCAGTTAGTTGATGCGGTCCGCGATACCCTCGCAGAAGTTAATCCAAATGATTATATTAGGGTTGATACTATTGACTATTTGAGTGATCAGGTTCAGAATATTCTGATTAGTGCACATGCTGGTTTTTCTCTCTCAATGGGAGAGAATACTCGTTATACCAATTTCTTCGCTGTTACTCGACCAAGTTTTAAGTTCTCAATCGGTAAGTTCTTCTATCCACAGTTCGGTTTGCGATTAAGCCTAGAGTATTTGAATCAGCGTGGTCGTATCGAATGGGAGGAGGCTGATCTTTGCGAGCAGGAACGACATCCAGAAGGAGATAAGGGTAATTACAACTTTTCGATGGCTGCTAGTTTCGTTGATGGATTGTTGAATTTCCATAATGTTCTCTGGAAATATCGTGAGAATCGTCGTTTTAATCTTATTGGTTATTTTGGTCTTGGTGCTTTCTATACATTTGGATTTGATAAGGGTACACTTGAGCATTATAAGCAGGTTCATCATTATGAAGTTGATAATGATTCACATTTCTACTTCGCAGGTCGTGCTGGTTTGATGGCTAGTTATCAGCTTTCTGAAGCCTGGGACTTGAGTATAGATGCCTCTTTCAATGGTACAGATGATGCGTATAATGGTATCCGTTTCCGTCGTGTATATGACACTTATGTTAATGTGATGGCAGGTATCACTTACCACATTAAGGACCGTTCTGGTAAGCGTCGCCTCCAGTATTCTCACTATTCTGATGAGAATGTTGTTACCGTACTTAACCGTCAGATTTATGAATTGAACGATAGCCTTCAGGATGCATTGAAGCCAACTATCAAGATGGAAGAGAATGTGTCGTATAATGAGATGTTGCAGACCACCGTTTCATTCTATATTGACAAGACCTTTATTACCGACGCACAGAAGCGTAACGTCCGCTCTGTCGCTAAGTTCATGGAGTCTCACCCTGATCTTGATGTAATCGTAACTGGTTATGCCGATGTCCAGACTGCTTATCCTAAGTATAACATGATGCTTTCTAGGAAGCGTGCACAGGCAGTTTACGATATGCTCACAAAGGAGTATAATGTTGATCCTGCTCGTCTGACTATGGATTTCAAGGGTGATGTTGAGCAGCCATTCAATGTTGTAAATGAATGGAACCGTGCGGTAGTATTCTTCCTGAAGCCACACGAAACTCCAGAAGATAATGCAGAACAAAAGTAAATACCATTGCTAAACAATACTAAAAATTTGTCGATATTATGCATAAGATATTATCTGTTTTAGTTACATGTCTGGCTATGGGTGCAGCTTTCTGTTCTCAGGCGCAGACCTTCGACCGTGATGGTTACCGCTTTACCATCCTTGATGAAGATAAGGTAAGCATCCGTGTCGTACCTGATAGTGCAGAGCATCTTTTCTCTGGCCGTGTTGAGATTCCAACTACCGTTTTTTCTGCTATGGCTGGAGGAGAATATACAGTTGCGGAAATTGCAGACTCTGCTTTCTTCAATTGCCGAGAGATTACATCACTTGTTCTTCCTGCTTCAATTCAGAGTGTAGGTAAGAATACGGTTGATCACTGTTTCGTCCTTCAGGAGTTTGAAGTAGCTGGGGGTGGCCATTTCAGCGTACAGGATGGTGTGCTTTTTGATGCAGATGCAACTACTTTGATAGTTTGTCCGGCTGCTAAGACTGGAAAGTATGTTGTTCCTGTTACTGTAGATTCTATTGCTCCCGCTGCTTTCTCAAGCTGTAAGAACATTAATGAGGTTGTATTGCCACAACGCCTTAAGGCTATTCAGGACTATACATTCTATGAGTGCTGGGGTCTTGCAAATGTTAGTTTCCCTGATGCACTTGAGACCATTGGAAACTATGCGTTTGATGGGTCTATCCTTCAATTCCTCTTTTTCGGTAAGAGTTTGAAGAGCATCGGTGATCATGCTTTTGATCGCAGCAGCATGGTTGAGGTAATGCTTCTTTGTTCTACTCCACCTGCATTGGGAGAGATGGCTTTCGGCAATGAGATGGACATGGCATATACTCGTTTATATGTTCCTGTTGGAACTCGTGCAAAGTATAAGGCAACAGGGTGGACAATCTTCCCAGTATTCTATGAAGGTAACAGATCGCGTCGTTGGAATCCCGCAACCAAGCGATAATTATTTCATCCAAACATAAAAATATAGCCAAGAAGTCAATGATTTCTTGGCTATATTTTTGTTTTATAAGAAACGATTAGAGATTAACTTCTGCAGAGATTGGAAGTTCGGCAGAAGATCCACCAATACGGAAAACTGCTTTACCTGACTCAGAAGCCCACTGATGTGTAGCTTCATCCCAGTGACGTAGTGATTCGCGAGGAATAGTGATGGTTACGATCTGTTGCTGTGCTGCATCAAGGCTTACACGGGTAAATCCTTTGAGTTCATAGGCAGGACGCTCAATCTTAGAGTCTGGACGACTGACGTATACCTGGCAGACTTCCTCAGCCTGACGCTCTCCCTTATTGCTAAGAGTAAAAGTTACTTCGATAGTCTGCTTGTTTGCAATTGCTTTAGCATCAGAGTATTCAAACTGTCCATAAGTGAGACCATAACCAAATGGATACATTGGTTGTATCTTCTTGGTGGTAAACCAACGATAGCCGACCAGAAGACCTTCTGCATAGTCTGCATCTGCCTTACGCTGTGCACGGAACTTATCCTTATTTACAAGATCAACGAATACATCGTCAGCAGCCTCTTCTTTCTGTGGATAAACACCCATTGCATAAGCAGGAGAATCTTCCAACTTGATAGGCAAAGTGAAAGGAAGACGACCTGAAGGGGAGATCTTGCCTGTGAGAATATCTGCCAAAGCATGTCCACCTTCTGAACCATTGAACCATGAATAGATCAAGCTTGAAGAAAGCTGGTTGACTGTCTGAAGATCGACTGGAGCACCTGCAACCATAATAGTTACAATCTTAGGATTGACTGCTGCGATATCGCAAAGCAACTGATCCTGGCCAAATGGCAGTGCGATGGTCTGACGGTCAGAACCTTCAGTTTCGACGATACGGTTGTCTCCACCAATGAAAAGCACAACGTCTGCATTTTTAGCAGCAGCAAGAGCTTCGTCTGCTAGTTCTTTAGCCTTCTTAGCTTCAGCTTTCTCATCGATCTTTGGTGCTGGACCCCATCGCTGTGGTTGTGAGGCATAGCCACGAGCATAGCGAATCTCAATGCCAGAACCCTCAAGAGCTTTCTCTAAACCAGCAAGAGGGGTGATTTCGTAAAGAGTCTTGACTCCGGCACCCACACCACCTTGTGCCATAGTCTTAGTTGCATTATCACCTATAACGGCAATTGTCTTGATATTCTGCAGATCGAGAGGCAAGAGTCCTTCGTTCTTCAGCATGACTACACTCTTGGATGCTACATTGTATGCGATCTGCTGCTGTTCTGGCTGTGAGGTCATGATCTTGTTGGCCTGGTCAGCAGGAATCGCAGGGATAGTGAAGCGGACACGCAAAAGGTTACGAACCTTAGCATCGATAACTTCCATTGGAACAACACCAGCATTGACAGAATCGATAAGCGCCTGTCCCATATAAGTCTGCCCTGGCATTTCAACATCAAGACCACCTACGGCAGCATCTACGGTAGAGTGTGTGCCACCCCAGTCGGAGATGATGATACCACGGAATCCCCATTCATCACGAAGGATTTTGTTCTGGATCAAGTCATTCTCTGAGCACCAGACACCATCGACCTTATTATAAGCAGCCATGACACCATATGCATTGGCACGACGAACAGCTGCTTCAAAAGGAGGAAGATAGATCTCTCGCATGACACGCTCAGAGACGTTGCTGCTGACAAATCCTCGCATATTCTCCTGATTGTTGAGAGCATAATGCTTGAGACAGACAGCGGCATCATTATCTTGTACACCATTGGTATATCCGACAGAGAGTTCTGCAGAAAGGAAAGGATCCTCACTGAGGTATTCATAGGTACGGCCACCTGTAGGAATACGCTGAATGTTGATGGCAGGACCAAGAATCATATCCTTACCGCGCAGACGAGCTTCGATGGCCATTCCCTTACCATATTCATAAGCAAGTTCAGGACTCCATGTCGCAGCCAATGCAGAGCCGGTAGGGAAGAAGGTTGCAGAGTCCGTCTCCAGATGGATAGAGTTCCATGAATGAGGTTCCATCTCCTCACGGATGCCAAAAGGACCGTCTGCATATTCGATGTCTGCAATGCCCAGACGTTCGATACCTGCAGAAGAGAACATGTGCTTGCCATGCAGCATCTCGACTTTCTCTTCGAGCGTCATGCCAGCAATGATCTCTGTGATTTCTGACTCATGTGCCATGAGCGGATTTTCTTTGGTCTGCTCAGCACTTTTTTCTGTACAACTGACAACTCCTGCAGCAAGTAACAGGGCTGTCAAACTAATAGAAACTTTTTGTTTCATGTGAATAAAAAATTATTAATGGTATATGTTGTTATTTTTTAGCGTTCATCGAACTCTTAATCATGTAAGCGATGATTGCAACATAAAGAACGAATGATAGGTATTCGCTCATAGGATTTGCCCACCATGCATCATATTCAAAGTTGACGCCTGCGAAACGGATAGCAGCGCTGACAACACCCATGAGTGCACCGCCCGCAATGAAGCCAGAGGCAAGGAGTGTACCCTTTTCTCCTCGTGCATTATTCAGCTTTTCATCCTTGCTGCGGGTAGTAACATACCAGTTAACAGCGCCACCGACTAGCAATGGAAGGTTGAGTTCGAGAGGAATAAACATTCCTAATGCAAATGCAAGAGCAGGAATCTTGCATAAAGTAAGGATGATGGCAATCACTGCACCGATACCGTAAAGCATCCAAGGCGCTCCTTGTCCGCTCATGAGTGGTTCTATGACTGCAGCCATTGCATTTGCCTGTGGAGCCGCTAACGAACTATCAGGACCGAAACCATATGTCTTATTAAGAATCATCATGACTCCAGCAACTGTTGCTGCAGATACAAGTACACCCAGGAACTTCCATGTTTCCTGTTTCTGAGGAGTAGATCCTAACCAATAGCCTGTCTTGAGGTCCGTAACAAAAGCACCGGCAGTACTAAGAGCAGTACAAGTAACTCCACCCATAATCAGTGCTGCTACCATGCCGGAAGTTCCTGAAAGACCAACACCTACCATGATTACTGATGCTAGGATGAGAGTCATCAACGTCATGCCAGACACAGGGTTTGAACCAACGATAGCAATGGCATTAGCTGCAACTGTAGTGAAGAGGAAAGCGATGATTGTAAGTAAATGCAATGCTACGATAGCAAAGAGCCAAACTCCGTTCATAACGCCGAAGAGGAAGAAGGCAAAAGTCACTACTAACGTTGTAATTGCAAGAATAGCTACCCACTTCATTGGAATGTCTCGCTCTGTACGGAGAAGAGCAGAAGAATCTTTTGCAGAAGTATTCTGCTGCTTAGCTGGCTTCAGTTCCTTGCCAGCCAGAGCAATAGCACTCTTGATGACCGGCCAAGACTTTACAATGCCAATGATACCGGCCATAGCAATACCTCCGATTCCGATACTCTTCGCATACTTGAAGATCGTCTCTGCAGAGGCTCCTGCAGCAGCTACACCTTCTGCAACTTCAAGGTCTGGGAAGAATAAAGCAATTCCTGGTACAATGATCCACCATACAAGAGCAGAACCAAGGCAAATGATCAATGAATACTTGAAACCGATGATGTATCCCATACCGAGGACTGCAGCACCTGTGTTGCATTTTACGACAAGTTTTGCCTGATCTGCCAGCCATTCACCTCCTGCAATACAACGAGAGGTGACATTTTCATTCCACCAGCCGAATGAAGCAACAAAGAAATCGTATAAGCCACCAAGGATACCCGCAACAACAAGAGGTTTCACCTGATCTCCACCTTTCTCTCCACTTACCAGCACCTGAGTAGAAGCTGTTGCCTCTGGGAAAGGATATTTGCCATGCATATCCTTTACAAAATACTTGCGGAAAGGAATCATAAACAGGATGCCCAAGATGCCACCAAGCAAAGAACTGATAAATACCTGCATGAAGTTTACTGTCAATTCTGGATACTTGGCTTGAAGGATGTACAATGCTGGTAACGTAAATATAGCACCAGCTACAATCATACCGGAGCATGCTCCGATAGACTGAATCATAACATTTTCACCCAGTGTGTTTTTACGCTTTGTTGCAGATGCAACGCCTACGGCAATGATGGTAATCGGGATGGCAGCTTCAAATACCTGACCTACTTTCAGTCCAAGGTATGCAGCTGCAGCACTGAATAATACCGCCATAAGCAAGCCCCAGATGACTGACCATGCAGTAACTTCGCGTGGCTGTGATTGTGGTGACATCAGCGGATGATACTCTTCGCCTGGACGCAATTCGCGCATAGCGTTTTCGGGCAGTCCCGTTGTTTTTGTTTCTTCCATTTGTTAGATTTTATAAATTAATGAATAGTTTTTGCTATATATTAATTGTCCAAAAATTATCCCACAGGATCGACGTCATAATAGAATACGATTCGTGCAAATTCCTGAATATTTTGTTGCAACTGTTGCTGTATCTGAAGAAGAAGACGCCGAACTTCTTGTGTGGACGCTTCTCGTTCGACTTTGAGCATTATTTGCTGAATATACATGTTCTTGATTCTCGATATCACGGGTGCTTCAGGTCCAAGGACACGTTGACCAAACGTATGACGAAGGTGACTGGCGTATTGTTGCGCCATCTTATAGAGTTTATCCTCATAACGTCCTTTCATATAAATAATGATTAGACGTGTATATGGGGGATAGTTGAATTTTTGTCGGTCAGCCAACTGCATCTCTGCCATCTGCAGATAGTCGTGGTTAACGACTTGACGTAGCAAAGGGTGTCTTGGATCACTGCATTGTATCAGAACTTCACCTTCCTGTCCTTCTCGTCTTCCTGCACGACCAGCCACCTGTTCCATGAGCTGGAAAGCACGTTCGTGGCTACGGAAATCCGGGATGTTCATCAGAGAGTCCGCGTTGAGGATACCAACGGTCTGTACGTCGCTGAAGTCGAGACCTTTCGAGACCATTTGCGTACCGATGAGCACATTGTTTTTCTTCTGGTCGAAGTTTTCGATGATTCTCTCGTAGCTTTTGCGTGATGAGGTAGTGTCAGTATCCATTCTCACCGGATTGGCCAGTGGAAGGAGACGTTTCAGTGTCTCTTCGATACGTTCTGTTCCATATCCCTGGTCTTCCAGATGATCATTACCACAATGTGGACATTGATTCGGCAATGGCATATGATATCCACAATAATGGCATTGCAGGTTCTTGAAGCGTTTGTGGTATGTCAAGGCTACATCACAACGAGGACATCGTGGCGTCCATCCACACTGAACACATTCCACTTGCTTGGCATAGCCACGACGGTTTTGGAAAAGGATTGCTTGTTTTCCTGCGGTCAGTGTACGCCCCATAGCCTGCAAAAGAGTAGGAGAGAACACGCCCATATGAGCTTCTTCGATTTCGTTTCGCTTATCAGGATGATTGCTTACCAAAGAAATCTTTGGCATGGATACACCCGCATGTCGTTCGGTGAGATGTACTAGTCCGTACTTATTATTCTTTGCTAGGTAATAGCTTTCCAGACTTGGGGTAGCACTTCCTAATAGGACCTTCGCAGCGTGTCGTTGAGCCAGTACGATAGCCACGTCACGTCCATGATAACGTGGTGCAGGATCCTGCTGTTTGTAGCTCGGTTCATGTTCTTCGTCAACGATAATCAGTCCCAATTGCTGGAATGGAAGGAAGATAGAAGATCGTACACCAACAATGAGTTTCGCTCCCTGTCCTTTAAGCATCTTCTTCCAGATTTCCACACGTTCAGTATCACTCAGTTTGCTATGATAAACAAACATGTCTTTACCGAAAACTCTTCGTAGACGTTGACAAAGCTGAGTCGTTAACGCAATCTCTGGCACCATAAGAAGAACTTGTCTTCCTTGTTCGATGATCTGTTGGATGAGATGGATGTATATCTCAGTTTTTCCGCTGGAAGTGACTCCATGCAACAAGCATACCTGATGATCTTTGAAGCTTTGGCAGATCTGTCGGTATGCCACCTTCTGCATTTCAGAGAGTGGATATGGAGGTCGTGTCTCATCGGCCTGCATTCCTGGAGGAAGAATATCCAGACGTGAGATTTCTTCCTCGTAAGTCTCCAGAAGACCTTTCTTTTTCAGTTCGTTAAAAACTGCCGTGCTTGTTCCAGAAAGACGAAGTAGTTCTTCTTTGACAACAGGGTCAGCTTTTTTCTTCTGAAGTACATGACTCATGTCCAGCAATTTCATGAAAAGCGCCTGCTGCTGAGGACTTCTTTTTAGACTCTCAAAAGCTTTTTCCAGAGGTTGACCAGCCTTCTCCTCTTCCTCAAATCCTGGAATGGTAATTCTCACCATCGTCCTCGTTTTAGCTTTGAAGTCTTCTCTGACCGTTCCTTCTTTTCCCTCTTCTGGTTTAAGTTCACTGGGTAAAGCTGCCTTCATAACATCTCCGATGGCACAAAGATAATACTGTGATATCCATTGCCAGAGAGGATACTGAGGATGTCTGATGATCGGCTCGTCATCCAGTAATTTAGAGATTTCTTTCAACTCATAACTCGTCTCAGGTTTATGGGGTGTCAATGCAACAATAATACCCGTATAAACATGGTTCTTTCCCAATGGCACCATGCATCGCATACCCACCTTGACAATTGCCTCCATCGTTAAAGGAACGATGTAGGTAAAAGTCTGGTTCAATGGAACCGGAAGGATGAGTTCTGCGTAAAGCATATTCAGTTAGGAGTGAGGAGTGAGGAGTTTGGGGGTAGAAGGAGGTTTCTTCAAGTTTGTTTTGTGTGAACCTGAGTTTTATCGTGGAGTCAGTGTGATTAATGGGATCAACATTTCTTCCATTGAAATACCACCATGTTGGAAAGTATCCTTATAATACTGCACGTAATGATTGTAATTATTAGGATAGGCCAGGAAGTCATGGTTGCCACAGATTGCATATTGAGTGCTAAGATTCAGCACCGGTAGTCCCATATCCTGAGGTTTGTCAATCCAGAATAGTTGCTTAGAATTAGAGTTAAGATTCTTTCCTAACTTATACCTAAGGTTCGTATTGACATTCTTGTCACCCACGATTTTGATTGCATTGTCACAGCGAATAGAACCATGATCGGTCGTGAGAATTACTTTATATCCCATTTCTGCAATGGTACGGAAGATATCCATTGTAGAAGAGTGTTCCAACCAAGTACGTGTCAGTGCACGGTATGCCGCCTCATTGTTGGCCAGTTCACGTACGGTTTTTGATTCTGTACGAGCATGGCTCAGCATATCGATGAAGTTCATTACAATGACGTTGAGCGGATAACGTGATAATCCTTTCAGTTGAGCGGATAGACGTTCTCCATAGCTATTCTCATTGACTTTGTGATATGAGAAATCATAGGCTTTGCGAAAACGATCAAGTTGAGTCTTGATCAAAGGCTCTTCGTTGAGGTTTTTGCCTTCTTCCTCATCTTCATCCACCCAAAGCTCAGGGAATGTCTTTGCAATCTGATCTGGCATCAATCCGCTAAAGATGGCATTACGTGCATATTGTGTGGCAGTTGGAAGTATGGAGCAATATACTTCTTCCTGGCAATTGAAATATTCGCTTAGGAGAGGCTGGATAGCACGCCACTGATCGAGACGGAAGTTATCGATGACGATGAAGAATAGCTTTTCTCCCTGATCCAATCGCGGAAATACATATTCTTTGAAAAGTTCAGGAGACATCAAAGGACGACCGTCAAATGATTGGTGCTTGGTGAGACTCTGCGCCCAGTCCTGGTAGTTCTTTTTGATGTATTTGAAAAATGCCGTATTGGCTTCATCTTTCTGCATCAACAGCATCGAATTCAGTTGAGGATCCGAACTGCTGGCCAGTTCTGTTTCCCAATACACGAGTCGTTTATATACTTCTACCCAATCTCCAAACGAATGTGCATCACTGATGGCCATGCTTAGTCGACCAAACTCCTGCTGGTATCCACTCGTCTGCTGCTGCTGGGTGATGGCACGAGCATGAAGATTCTTCTTGATGCTCATCAGCATCTGATTGGGTAACACAGGTTTGATCAGATAATCGGCTATTTTCGATCCGATGGCCTGGTCCATGATATCTTCCTCTTCACTTTTGGTGATCATGACCACTGGCAGAGCGGGAAATTCTTCCTTCAAGACACTTAATGTTTCCAGACCCGTCAGGCCTGGCATGTGTTCATCCAGAAAGACAAGGTCTACAGGATGTTCTCTTGCATAGTCGATTGCATCCTGACCGTTAGTCATCGTAATGACTTCGTAGCCTTTCCTTTCGAGAAAGATGATATGTGGCTTGAGGAGATCTATCTCATCATCAGCCCAGAGGATTTGTGGAAGCAAAGTATATTAGATTATAAAAAGATTCGTATTAGGATTGTGTTTCTATGACCTCTTCTTCATCTGGTAAGCCATCCAGACCTTCTATCCATTCGAAATACTCTTCAAAGGTCCTTCCTTGTAACAGAAGTCTGAAATTATCGTCGCTGATATCTATCTGCGTCAGTGTCGAAGGTAGTTCGATGGTAGCAGAGTCTTCTAATCGATCATGATAATCCTCGAGTTCAGCGAGATTTGAGAACCCGCTGATTACAAGTACCGTAAGACCATTGCCTGTATCGATGAATTCAAGGTCGAAGTCTTTGACAAGATAGTTCTCAAAATTGAATTTTGCAATCTCGAACAGCAGATTATTGCGACCCATTTCAAGACTATCGGTCTTAAAGGCTAGCAATAGCAGGTGGGGAACATCTTCTGCATCGCTGAAAACCATTGTACTGTCTAATACTGTGCCATCTTCGTTCACTCCGCGAAGAGAAGTACTCCATGCCATACTCTTCATCGTACTGCCCAATTGTAACTGTCGGCCTTCTCGGACTCCTTTTAGCATCAG
>JAZUIL010000193.1:0-3885 GCA_045642245.1 Bacteroidales bacterium | reverse complement strand
CAGAAGATCGAGTTGTGACAGAACTTGAATAACTCGTTTGTCTAGCTCTTTTGCCGACATGCCAGAGAAGCACAATTGAGCTGTATAGTAGAGATTCTGATAGACGGTAAGTTCCTCAATGAGTAAGTCATCTTGGGGAACAAACCCAATCAAAGACTTTGCTGCTGGCTCTTGGATGTCATGGCCATTGATGGTTATCTTTCCTTCTTGAGGCTTTATTGTTCCATTCAAAAGCGATAACAAAGTAGATTTACCTGTTCCCGATCCACCCATGATGGCGATTAGTCGTCCACTATGGAGGGTAAATGACAGATTATGCATGCCATTATCCGAATTCGGGAAACGGAAATTGATATCGCGTCCGCAGAACTCTACTCGGCTGGTGGCGTGAACTCCGGAAAGGTCATCTGACTCCAATATGTCATACACTCGGCGTACCATTGAATAATACACCGGCTTGGAGTGACGGAATTTCAGTACACCGCTTTGCTGCCATGCCTGAAACACTCCTTGTACGACAGGAACGTCATTGAGAAGAACCCTACCTTGACCCAAATATGTGAAAAGCATCAGGTTCTGCGAAGGAAGCCAGAGTGTGCGGATTGTTCCTTTCAGTCCTTCAAAGTGCTGGTTGATGACATGCATACTTTCACGACCAGAGACATAGTTCTTGTAATCTGTGAAAGTCTCTTCTCCAACTTCGAAATGATAAGCTACAAGCTTGAATGCATCTTCTAATTCCGCAAATGACTCTGGAGTATTGTAGCAGAACTCCATCAGTCGGAGCAGCATCATGGACTGATCGTTACGTTGTAACTGGTTCTCCATGCTGTGGCAGATGCCACCAATGATACTTTCTTTGTCTATGTCCTGACTCTCGTCATAAAGAGCACGCAAGTCATTATAAAGATCAATATATTGCTGATAATTGCGAATGCCGAAGTGGCGTCGCATGTATGTCATCAGTTTCTGGCGGGAGGTCGGCACTTCTAATCCGCTCTTCGAACCGAAGAGTGCGAAAAGATTGGTCAAACCAGAAAGGACAACATCTGTGAGCATTTATAAAAAAGATCTTTTGTATGACGGAAGGAAAGTTTTTGAATCCTAAAAAGGTTTATTTGAACTCAAAAAGAGAGAAGAAGCCAGTGATAGAGAATACCTGCTTGACTTCTGGTGTCATGCCTGTAATAACAACCTTGCCACCTTTAGCAATGGTCTGCTTGCGAAGTGAAAGGAATAGACGAAGTCCACTAGATGAGATAAACTCAAGTTTAGAGCAATCAAGGACAATCGTTTTGTCCGCATTTTCCATAAGAGGCTCCATATCTGTTGCCGCCTTTGGCGATGCTGCAGTATCAAGTCGGCCAATGAATGCAGCAATGACTTCGGTCTCTTTTATTTGAATTTTGATTTCCATGTTATTTAAGAATTTACGTGCGCAAATATAAGTATTTTTCTGCAAATCCGGAAAAAACGAATCAAAATAATTGTATTTCTTGATATATTATGGCCATTTTATAAAAATAGATGCTATATTTGCGCAAAAAAGTACTATAATATTATGCTAAACGAAACAAATATAAGAGATATCCTTTCACAACTCCAGCAGTGGGAAGAGACCGGTGTAGCACCTGTAGGAGATTCGGGAAGTTTCATAACAGATGTTATTACAAATGTCGCTCCTATGGCGGAGGAATTAGGTTATGAACATATACAGCATCAGATGCTAGAACTAGCAGTTAAGCTAGGTTATCCAGACGATTTCCGTCGGCTGAAACAGCTTTTGCTCGATTCTGAAATGATGTGTGAGAATGTATTTAAGACCTTTTCTCTTCCGATTCGTTCCATGCTTGACGATATGGGTATCGAATATGAACTCAAGTGTCGAATGAAGTCTGTTTACAGCATCTGGAGAAAGATGCGAAACGATGGTAAGCAGTTTGATGATGTTTATGATCTTTTTGCTACACGTATAATTTATAAGCCTAAGCCTTTAATTGATCCACTTCCTATGACTTCTCCAAATAGTGTAGATCAGTTGGAAGAGGTACAGCAGGTGAAGGCTGATATGATGAATGATCTTGACGCTGAAAAGGTGTGGTGTTGGCGTATCTATAATGTGATTTCAATGCTATATCGAATACATCCTGACAGAATACGTGACTGGATTACTCATCCTAAAAAGTCCGGCTATCAGGCGTTGCAGCTCACTGTGATGGGTCCTGACTGTAACTGGATTGAAATCCAGGTTCGTAGTGAACGTATGGACTATGAAGCAGAATATGGAGATGCGGCACATTGGAAATATAAGCAGGAATCAAAATCAATGTAATTCAGAGTTGTGATTTATGAATAAAATATTAGGTTTTAAGACAGCTTTTAATCTAGCCTTGTTTATCATGGTTGTGAGTGGATTGGTTTTCACTTTCGGCTTTGGTACATGTCTGTATCTGGCTAGACAGGAAGTAACTCAGGAAACAAATCGCAAAGTAGAACGTGATATTGATTACGTCCATGAACGTATTGACAATCAGCTGCAACGTATTGAGGATGCTGCTTTTTCGATAGCAAGCCGAAACTTTGGCCATACTATCAGAAAAGAAAACGGAGAAGCGTCAGTAGATATCGATCCTACGACATTCCGTCGACCAACTCCGGAAGAGTGCTACAGTATCATGGAGCAGTTTATGGATGCTAATCCGATTGTTTATGGAATTGCAATAGGATTTGAACCCTATGTTTACCCAGATGTAGAATCTGAGTTTGGGTTTACTCCATATACAGTGCGAAAAGATGGATCGTATAGTCATACGGATGTAGGCCAGGTTCTTAACTGCCGAGATACGGATTGGTATAAGGAGTCCGTTGGAACCAATCGTGGTACTTGGAGTAATCCGTTCCGTGACTTTAGTTCTGGTCGTGTGATTGCCAGCTATAATTTGCCCGTACATGGCTATGGTGAGCGTCTGGTAGGTGTCCTTGCATTGGTTATAGATACAGAGGCCTTCGGTCAGATGTGTAAAGAGGTGGCTCCTTATCCTAATGCTCAGGTGACCGTCGCAGACCGTCGATTCAACTTTGTTTGTCATCCAGATACCAGCTATCTTTTGCGCAACGTCCTTGAGGTTGGAGAATATCAGAATTTCAAGGCTGATGACAGCATGAAGATCAAGATGGAGGCAGGTGAACGAGGAATGTATACCATCAATGAAGGAACTGCTCATGAGGCGCTTTTCTATTTCTCTCCAATCAAACGAGCTGGTTGGATGATTACTATTGAGTGCCCTAAGAATGAGGTGTTTGGCTCTGTGGAAAAGATGAAAACTACTACCACATGGATTGCCATTATCAGTATTCTTATCATGATCATATCTTTTATATGGCTCTTCCGCAATTTACAGAAAGTGACTATAGGAAAGGCTACGATAGAACGAGATCTGAAGATTGCATCAAGCATTCAGATGGGTATGATTCCGAAACTCTATCCGGCGTTCCCTAATCGTAAGGACCTTGATATCTGTGGATTCATCAAACCGGCAAAGTCAGTGGGCGGTGATTTATATGATTATTTTGTACGTGACGATAAGCTTTATTTCTGTATTGGTGATGTAAGTGGAAAGGGTGTTCCAGCTTCTTTATTTATGGCAGTTGTTCTCGCTCTTTTCCGCAATGTGTCTATACACTCTGAGAATCCTGCAGAAATAGCCGATGCACTGAATACCGGCTTGTCTGAAGGCAATGAGATGAATATGTTCTGCACGATGTTCATTGGAGTCCTTGATCTGAAGACCGGACATCTTAATTATTGTAATGCCGGTCATAATGCTCCAGTTATTCGTCAGATTTCGGAGGATGGAAGTTTGAATGTCCATTATATGAAGCCTA
>JAZUIL010000192.1:0-11279 GCA_045642245.1 Bacteroidales bacterium | reverse complement strand
GGTGCAGAAGTAACAACATTTGATGCTATCAAATTGAAGCTCGACGGATGTCATGCTTGCAACGGATGTTACTCAACAGGTCATGCTTGTGCATTCGTACACGACTTTGACCCAATCGCAGAATCGGTACTCGCTAGCGACACCATCGTATTCGCCGTTCCTGTATATTACTTCTCGATGCCAGGTCAGGCAAAGAACGTACTCGACCATTTCTATTCGTTCCTCGTGAGCGGCAAGGATGTGAGCAAGAAGAATATGCTTGCTATCGGCACTTCAGGATCGCCTGTAGAGAGCAACGTATGGGAAGGTGTACGCGTTATCTTGCAGAAGGCTTCCGGCATGTGCGGATGGAACTACGATGAACTCTCTTACGGCGGCATGAATGTACCAGGTGCAATCAAAGACACCGATGCCGAAGAGAAAGTAAAGGCTTTGGCTCAGAAGTACGTAAAATAATAACCTTGTCGGTATCGTAACAGTATTTCAAAGAACATAGAGCCATAATTTGAACCCGAATTATGGCTTTGTTTCTGTACGAAGCCACAAAGGTGAACACATCTATGGCTTTGCACTTTTACAAAACCACATTTCTGTACACAATTATGGTCTTGTATTAGTGTGAAGCCATAATTATGTTCACTTTTGTGGCTTTAGATTTGTTCAGAGCCACAATCTTGTACCGAATTGAGGTCTTGCACTTCAGTAGAGAGTTTTTGTGATTTCTCCTGCTGTTTGCGATAGAGACGAATGCCATTGCGATGATGGCCGTTGCGACACTCATAAGGTGAGACATGATACTTCTTCTCAAAAGCCACGACCAAAGTCTTCGGCTGAGAGTATCCACATTTCTGAGCAATCTCATCAAAATCCAGATCTGTGTCTTGTACCATCTCATAGGCCTGACGAAGTCGCCACTCCTTCACCATCGCATCAAGCGTCATCCCTGTCAGGATTCGTACGGCACCGCTCAGATCTCTGCGGTTAGCGCCAAGATGTGCAGCCACCTCCTCTGAGCAGACATCTGCGTGAGTACGAAGTGCCTCTATAACTGCATCGAGAATCTTCTCTCCGCAACTCTCTCCGTTGGCCAAAGCATACAATTCGTTGAAGTTGTACCATTGACCGAAATGCTTGTTTGTTTCTTTCATTGCTGTTTTCTAAAAATTTGATTAATCATACTTTTACCTCTCTTCTCCACTTTTCCGGAGTGGGGTCTTCATTCCCTAAGTATAGTTATTAGCCCCTAAAGGGGCAATAACAAATACTAAGGGGATCAGACCGCCACTCCGGAAGGTTCAAATGCCGGTCCCTGATAGCGCCAGAGCTTGCCACTTGCATCTTTGACGACACTCTCTGGAGCGACAGCTTTCAAGCTGGCAGCATCTTTCCAGGAGATGCCGTACGTGTCACACAAACCATGTAAAACCGTCTTCCAGGGGAGTGAGCGATTTTGCATTACCATACAGAACATTCGTTGCACATTCTCCTCATTTTTAGAGAAGGTGCCATGATTTTTTGTCTTGATCATGTCCTTGCTGACTGATCCTCCTTCCACAACTGCCATATCGACAATCTTATGAACGACTTCTGGGATTCCGATCTCCTCTACGCTTCCTTCCTCCTCGTCTACATACTGCTCTGTATGAACTTTATAATTGAGGGGAATGCTGACAGGACAAGTTCGAGAACGTGTCTGTTCAAATTTGAATACACCGTTTTCCTCTCGGCTAGCCTCCCATACCTCACCAGATTTATTTGCTAACTCTGTTCCCAGATGTCCTCGCATGTTACTATCTTCCTTGGGTTTGTTCTGATGAAGGACACATACTACGCAACAAGGTTTTCGCTCCATAATTCCTTGAATCTTTGCTTGTTCTGCAGAAACACCACTCGCCATACGCATACATCCAAGGACAATCTTTGAAGATTCTCGAATGTCATTGAAATCATAAATAAGATCACGGATACCATCGAGGATCACAAGATCTGGCTGATACTGCAAAAACATAAACTCGATTAAAGATCGCATAGATTCCTTTTCCTTGCACTCTCGGAGATTGAGGAAATAGAGCTGCTGGTCAGTGGGTTCAAAGCCGCACATCATATCGACACCTCGATTCACTGAGCGGGTTGAAATCATGGCCTGCTCTGTATCGATCCAAAGAATTCGTAAGTTCTCCTCTCGCGCCTTAATTCCATCGTATTCTCCTCGCAACAAAGCCGTAGTAAGAATACGACAGATTGTCGTCTTACCACATTTCTCCTTTCCGGAGATAGCAACGAGATCTCCTCGTGGGAAACACTTCACGCCATTGATCTCCAAGAGATGTTTTTGTTCTGCCAACTGAGTGTGACGACTGACACTACACTTCTGTAGAAGTTCTAAATTTTCCTGATAACTCATATAAATAAAAATTAAAATATTACACGACTATATTTTTTCGGCGGCAAAGATACGATAACTGAGTGTGACAGTTGCCGCTTACGCGTCTATTTCGCCGCTTACGATCAAAAAATGTCCGCTTTCTCATCGTTTTGTCCGCTTTTTTCATCTCGATGACCATTTTTCGCTATACTTTGCAGTTATTTTCTCGGCCGCAAAGATACGATATTTAAATTTGCGAGTGTCCGCCTTTGTCCGGTTTGTCCGCCTTTGTCCGTCTTTGTCCGTTCTTGTCTGAAAAGATTTTTGAAGAAATATTTGGCGTTTCGGGGAAAGGTTGCTATCTTTGCGGCGCAATTCTCAGTATGACTATTTGTAGATATGAAGAACGGATCAAGAACCTATAATGAAGAAATATTTGAGGGCGATGGCTTTGTCCGACAGTGTCTTGAGCTTTTTGACGAAAACATATCTGCTATAGAAGCTGAGGATACTTTTACAAATAAAAACATCCCATGGAATATAATATGATAGGAACCATCTGGTCGTTACTTCCTCCAGTTGTGGCCATCGCTCTCGCACTGAAAACCAAGGAGGTTTACTCGTCACTCTTTACGGGTATTATCCTGGGTGCGATACTCTATTGCATCTCGGTAGGCTCGGGTTTTGAGGGCTTTCTGACTCATGTCCTCAACGACACGGTAGGTTCGGGAGAAGAGGCCAAGTCGTATGGATTGATACACTGTCTGTCTGATCCATGGAATGTGGGAATCCTCGTGTTTCTGGTGATTCTCGGTTCTATCGTCTCTCTGATGAACAAAGCTGGCGGGTCTGCGGCATTCGGACGCTGGGCAGTGACTCATGTCAAGACGAAAGTCGGTGCTCAGGTTGCTACCATTCTGCTAGGTATCCTGATCTTCATCGACGACTATTTCAACTGCCTGACGGTGGGATCGGTAATGCGACCAATCACCGTACGCCACGGTATCTCTAAGGAGAAACTGGCCTATCTGATTGACTCGACGGCTGCTCCTGTGTGTATCATCTCTCCTATCTCCAGCTGGGCCGCAGCGGTATCGGGATTTGTCTCTGGCGGAGAGAATGGTCTCTCCCTGTTCTGCAAGGCGATTCCTTATAATTTCTATGCTTTCTTCACGCTGATCTTTATGTTCGGTGTGGTGCTTATTGGCTACGACTTTAAGGCGATGAGCAAGTATGACGTCATCCTGGAGGAATGGTATAGGAAGAAAGGTATCGTACCTGGCGAGGTCATCGGCACCAAGCTGGAGGTCGTGGAGCATGGTGTAGGTGCCCCTGATAATGAGTCGAAAGATAAAGGTTCGGTATCTGATCTGATCATCCCGATCTTCATGCTTATCGGGTTCTGCATCGTGAGTATGATCTACTCGGGTGGTTTCTTTGATGGTGGCAGCGAAAACCATCTCGATTTTATCAATTCTTTTGCTGCCAGCGATGCTTCTGTAGGTCTGGTCATCGGATCGCTGACGGCATTGATTCTGACCATCGGCATGTATGTCGTTCGCAAGACTTTGTCGTTCGATGACGCCATGAGTAGCATCATCAAAGGCTTTGAGGCCATGGTGCCGGCCATCCTAATCCTCACGCTGGCCTGGACGCTCAAGAGTATGACCGACTCATTGGGTGCCGCCGAATATGTATCGGGCGTGGTGGCTAGCAGCGCTGTAGGTCTGCAGATGTTCCTGCCTGCCATCATCTTCATCGTGGCTGCTTTCCTGGCTTTTGCTACTGGCACCTCATGGGGTACGTTCGGCATCCTCATCCCTATCTGCATCGCGGTCTTCCCCGAAGGTGAACCGCTGCGTATCATCTCGATCTCTGCCTGTATGGCTGGTGCTGTCTGTGGCGATCATGTGTCGCCGATCTCCGATACCACCATCATGGCCAGTGCGGGTGCCGACTGCAAGCATGTGCATCATGTCTCTTCGCAGATGCCATACGCGCTGACTGTGGCATGTGTATCGTTCCTGACGTTTATCGTAGCAGGTTTCACCCAGTCGTTAGGTCTTTTAGCCTCTGCTGCTCTGTCTTGGCTGGCAGGTATCTCGATCCTTGCTATTGTCTTGACGGTATTGAAGAAACGAAATACTCAATAAGAGAATAAAAAAAATTCATCCTCGCAACAGAGTATTGCTGCGAGAATGAATATATTTTAAAAGGATAAGTCTCTGAGATGGACAAATAGTAATGATCAGAGCGAAGCGAGGACTTCCTTGACTACGGTAGAGATGGCCTTGCCATCGGCCTGACCTGCCAACTGAGCATTAGCAGCCTTCATCACCATACCCATGTCCTTAGGGCCAGCGGCGCCTACTTCTGCTACGATGGCCTTGATGCGAGTAGTGAGTTCTTCCTGGCTTAAAGCCTTTGGAAGATACTCCTCAAGGATGGCTACCTGTGCCAGCTCCTCATCGGCCAAGTCCTGACGACCGCCTGCAATGAACTGATCGGCTGCATCGCGGCCTTTCTTTGCCATCTTAGCAATGATCTTAAGTGCATCGCCGTCACTGAGCTCGCCATTGGCACCACCTGCAGTCTTTGCCTCAATAAACTCTTTCTTTACGTTGCGCAAAGTGTCACGACGTACGGCATCGCGTGCAAGCATTGCCTTCTTGATATCCTCTCCGATTTGAGTAAACAGATCCATATTCTTATTAGTTTTAGTGTTAGTTTTTACGGGATGCAAAGATAACGCCTTTTCCGGATAATCCAAACTTTTCGGCTGGTTTTTGATAAACTTCGCGTCTGTTTGCGACTTTTTTGAACATTTTTAAAATATATTTCTCTCTCATTTGTTTATTGAAGTAGACGAACATTAAAAAACAATCGATACTTCGTATGACAATATTACAGAAACATCTTGTCTTCATCCCTCTTTTCCTAGTCGTGATGATTGCGCTGTTGGGTGCTCTGATCATGTGGCTCTGGAACTGGCTGATGCCGCTGATCTTCGGATTGCCTGCGCTTACTTACTGGCAAGCCGTAGGACTGCTGGTACTCTGCCGACTGCTGGCTGGCAATATCGGCTTCGGTGGTCATCATCATCACCATGGCCATGGTCACTGCGGATGCGATGGCAGCCAGAACAAGCTGCGTGAACGCTGGGCCAACATGACTCCTGAGGAGCGCCAGCGTATCATCGACATGCACAAGTGTGACGACTCTGAATAAGCTGCGGATGGTGCAAGGTAAAGAACTTGATGACCTCATCAAGCTACATACCCGCAGGCTTCGGGCCTTCGTGAACCGAAGAGTGAGCAATCGTGAAGATGCCGAGGACATCGTGCAGGATACTCTCTTACAGCTGTTGCGCTCTCTGCGCATCCTGGAGAATCCGATCGGACAGGTGACCTCATGGCTCTATACGGTGGCTCACAACCTCATCGTAAATCATGACAAGAAGAAGCGTGAGGCGGAATTACCTCCTCTGCAGGCCGACGCTGACGATGATTCCTTCATGGGAGATCTGTCTGAGATCATGGCATCGGACGATGATGGACCGGAGATGCAACTTCTGCGATCGATGGTCTGGAAGGAGCTGCATAAAGCCATGGCAGAGCTTCCTGCTGAACAGCGACAGGCCATAGAACTCACCGAAGTAAAGGGACTGAGTACCGCTGAAGCTGCTGCACGGATGCAAGTGTCACAGGGTACCTTCCTTTCGCGGAAACGCTATGCTACGCTGCATATCCGCAAGCGACTGCATACGCTCTATCAGGAACTTGTGGAGAATTCATAATTGATAATTCATAATTGATAATTGATAATTTTGCCCCTTATGTGGTTAACCAAATCTTCCATCGGCCGTAAAGTCATTATGGCTGTCACGGGTGCAGCGCTGGTGCTGTTCCTCACTTTCCATGCTGCCATGAATGTGGTGGCTCTCTTCAGTGCCACTGGCTATAATGCCATCTGTACTTTCCTGGGTGCACATTGGTATGCTGTAGCTGCTACTATCGTTCTGGCATTCCTGGTGCTGATTCATTTCGGATTGGCATCTCATCTGGTGATCTGGAACATGCAGGCACGTGGTCCACAACGTTATGACATTCGCGTCCGTCCTGGCGATGTAGAGTGGTCGAGCCAAAATATGTTCAGCTTAGGAACTATCATCGTCCTAGGCCTTGCTTTGCATCTCTTCAACTTCTGGAGCAAGATGATGTATGCCGAATTGGCTCATACTGCCGATGAGGAGTTGGCTACCAATGGCATCTACCATATCATCAATACATTCCATGGCATCAATGGACACACGGTGCTTGGCCATGTCTACACCGCTCTCTATCTGGTTTGGCTCGCAGCGCTCTGGTTCCATCTTAATCACGGTATCTGGAGTTCCATGCAGACACTCGGATGGAACAACAGCCGCTGGTATGAACGCCTCCGTCTCATCAGCCGCATCTGGGCCACTGTCGTAGTCCTGATGTTCGCCGCTGTGGCGATAGCTTTCTGCTTCGGATATACGCCTAGCGATACGCCGGAAGTGATGGCATCTGCTGCTCTTTAGTCATTCTGATTATAAAGAACCATGTGTATTATTTGTTGATAAATTGTGAACAAGAGAAAACATTTATCAACATTTGAGTGTGGATAAATAGTAAAAATCGGGGTTATCAACGGTATTTGTTGATAATTCCGGTTTTTTTTATTATATTTGCGCCCGTAACATTAAAGGAGGACTGATGATTGTTGATAATTTCCAGACACTAGGTATTGCAGTAGGTGCTTTGCTACTGGGAGAATGGCTACGACGTAAGGTCAAGCTGTTCACCCGTTTCTGTATACCTGCTCCTGTCGTAGGAGGTCTGCTGGTGTCGATATTCACACTGATCTGTCATAATACGGGGTCGGTCACCTTTGAATTTGACGATGCACTGAAGAACTTCTTTATGGTTTTCTTCTTCACTTCTGTAGGTTTTCAGGCGAATCTGAAAGTCATCAAGAAAGGAGGAAAACCGCTGATGTTATTGCTGGCACTGGTGATGGTGCTGATCGTATTGCAGAACGCGCTGGCCATCGGCCTTGGCAACCTCGTAGGGATTGATAGCATGACGGCGATGACAGCCGGTTCGATCCCGATGATTGGAGGTCATGGCACGGCTGGTGCTTTCGGTCCTTTGCTCGAAAGTATGGGTGTGGCTGGTGCTACAACTATCGCAACGGCTGCAGCGACGTTCGGTCTGGTAGGAGGTTCGCTGATTGGTGGTCCGCTGGCAGAACGCCTCATCCATAAATACCAGCTCTCTGGATTCACTCATACTACCATCATCAGAGACGTGAACATTGCCATGCCGGTGGACGAAGAGAAGCCTCAGCCTCGCATGGTGATGCATACGTTAGGATCGTATAATAAAGCGATCTTTACGATGAGTATTGCCGTAGCTTTAGGAACGCTGGTCAGCAAGGCGCTGTCTGCTACAGGAATGACTTTCCCTATCTATATCGGTGCCATGATTGTGGCTGCTATCATGCGAAACATCGGAGAGAAATGGGAGAACCTGAGTGTGCCGATGCATGAGATCAATGACTTCGGTGGTATCTGCCTGAGCTTGTTCTTAGGTATTGCGATGGTGACACTCAAACTATGGGAACTGGCAGATCTGGCATTGCCTCTGGTGGTGATGTTGACCGGACAATTGCTGCTGATGCTACTGTTTGCCCGTTTTATCATCTTCAACCTGATGGGACGTGATTACGATGCTGCTGTACTGACGGCCGGAAGCTGTGGCTTCGGCATGGGAGCTACGCCAAACGCGATGGCAAACATGCAGGCGGTTTGTAGCCGATATCACTATTCTGTACAGGCGTTCCTGCTGATTCCGATCGTAGGAAGTATGTTTGTCGATTTCCTGAACAGCATGGCAGTAACAACACTTATAAACATTATCAGGTAGTCTTAACTCCTAGCCCTCAGCTAAAGCTTTGTCTTCTCGCCAAGAGCATAAAAATGCTCTTTCTGATGGCTGCGAGGACCTAACTCCTCACTCCTAACTCCTCACTCCTAATTGAAATATGATACATAATATGCACCCTATTGACATCGCGCTCAGCATTGCTACTGCAGCACATGCTGGTCAGGCTGACCGTGATGGTTATCCAGTCATCCTGCATCCTCTTACCGTAGGCCTGATGGGACATACTGACGAAGAGAAGATGGCAGGATTCCTGCATGATGTCGTGGAGGATTCGGATATTACGTTTGAAGATCTGCTGGATCGCAGCATTCCTAAAGGAGTGGTCAATGCTCTGCGACTGTTGACACATGAAAAGGGAACGGATTATTTTGAATACGTACAGAAGATCATCGATTCGGGTAATCCGATCGCTTTACAGGTAAAGTACAATGACCTGCAACATAATTATGCTCGTGGCAAGGCCTATCCTGACCTACAGGCGAAACATGGCAAGGCGCTGGAGATGGTAAAGGCTGCTATCGAGGCTTGCTCTATCGTAGATCTGTATAAAGGACCTGAGGATCCGTCGCTGGAAGTAGGTATCTTTGCCTGCGGCTGTTTCTGGGGGACACAACATCAGTATGAGAAGCAATTCGGTGTAGTTCGCACTCTGGCAGGTTATACTGGAGGTCCTGAAGAGGACTTCAGCTATGCAGATGTACGTGACCATCGAACACATCACGTTGAGGCTGTCATCGTAGAATATGATCCTAAGAAGACCAACTACACCAAGCTGTGCCAGCTCTTCTTCGAGATCCATGATCCTGCACAGACAGATGGCGTAGGACCTGATCTGGGACCTCAGTACCGCAGTTGTATCTTCTACAAGAATGCTCAGCAGAAAGCAGAGGCTGAAGCCGTAATTAAAGTATTACGTGATAAAGGCGATGAAGTGAACACCTTGCTGCTCCCTGAGGAGAAATTCTATATCGGTGAGGAATATCACCAGCGCTATTATGAGAAGACCGGTGGTGAACCTTATTGTCACGTTAGAGTAAAGAAGTTCTGATGAAATTTACAGATTTAGATCTTGACGACAGCGTACTAGACGCACTTGATTATATGCATTACGGAGATTGTACTCCGGTGCAGGAGAAAGCCATTCCTCCGGTTCTGGCTGGCGACGACGTGATAGCCGTGGCTCAGACAGGAACAGGAAAGACTGCAGCCTATCTCCTGCCGATCCTGAGCAATCTGAACCGGTACAGATATCCTGAAGATGCCATCAACTGCGTGATCATGGCGCCAACACGTGAACTGGCACAGCAGATAGATCAGCAGATGCAGGGATTCTCTTATTTCGTTGATGCATCGAGTGTGGCTATCTATGGTGGTGGCGAGGGACGTGACTTCGACATTCAGAAGAAAGGTCTGGTGCATGGTGCCGATGTGGTGATAGCTACGCCTGGCCGATTGTTGAGCCACCTGAATCTCGGATATGTGGATCTCTCGAAGGTGGCGTTCTTTGTATTGGACGAAGCCGACCGTATGCTCGATATGGGTTTTTACGATGACATCATGACCATCGCGAAGTGTCTGCCACAGGACTGTCAGAAGATCCTCTATTCGGCTACTATGCCTCCGAAGACACAGAAACTGGCCGAAGCAATCATGTATAAGCCGGTGATGGTGAAGATAGCCATCTCGAAGCCGGCAGAGAAGATCCACCAGCAAGCTTGTATCTGCTATGAGCCTCAAAAGGTGCATATGCTGATACGTTATCTGAAGAGATTCTTCGGAGGCGGTGGTGTCTCAGATCGTGCAGCGCTGAAAGAAGGTGAGAAAACCTGTAATGACTATCTGTATGATGGATTCGTGAAAGAAGAACTGCTGCAGAATCCTGAGAAGCGCGTGGTAATCTTCGTGAGCCGTAAGCTCAATGTGAAAGATGTGGTACTTCACCTTAGGAAGAAAGGATTCAAGGTGGCAGCCATGCACTCGGACCTCGAACAGAAAGAGCGAGAAGAAGTGATGAACGCTTTCAAAGCCGGACGAACCAACGTGCTTGTTGCAACAGATATCGTAAGCCGTGGCATCGACATCAATGGCATCGAACTGGTGATCAACTTCGACCTGCCTCATGATCCGGAAGACTACGTACACCGAATCGGACGTACTGCACGAGCCGACAGAGACGGAGAGTCCCTGACATTTGTGAACTGCAGCGACCGAATACAGATGCGAAAGTTCAGGGAGCTGGAGAAGTTCATCGAGAAACAAATGGTTCGCATCCCGGTGCCAGAAGATCTCGGCGGCTGCTCCTTCATAGAACCTGCAGCTGATGCGAAGAAGATAGAAGGACACAGAAGACACAATAACAAAAAAAGAAGCGTCCCCAAAAAGGACGCTTCAAAAGGCAAGAAACAACTTACTACAAAGGAGTAACCTTTCTTTAAGATTATACCAAGTGACGGATGAGATCCTCCTTGTCACCGCAGAGCATATCGATCACAGGGATCTCAATCATGGTGTAAGCACCTGGCTGCTGCTTCATAGCAGCGCGAGCTACATTGACGAGAACCTGAGCGGTGAGAGCTGGATTGTTGATCTTCATATTGAACTCGAAGAGCTGGTTGTGAGTCTTGCCACTGACACCCTTGCGAGTGAGGTTAACACCGTGACCAACGTCATTCAAAGCGTCAACGCTCTCTACCTGGAATACGTGAGTCTCATCGCTAGCGAAGTATGGATCAGCCTTGATAGCCTTTGTTACCTCAGCGAGATCAGCGCCTTCCTCGAGCTCTACGTAAACCATACGGCGATGGATACCCTGACCTACAGGAATGGTCATTGAAAGAGCGTCCTTAACGCCTTCCTTAGAGCGAACGCAAACGCTGTGGCCCATTGAACGACCAGGACCGAAGTTGGTGTAAGAGATACCCTTTGGAGCAAGACTCTCCATG
>JAZUIL010000191.1:0-18891 GCA_045642245.1 Bacteroidales bacterium | reverse complement strand
ATGAAGATTGTGGAAAAGAGTAATAAATGCTTGTATTTCATATCCTATAAAATAAAACTATTTGCCGAATTCCTGAAGTCCGTAATTGCGACTGATCTCATTATAACGTGCAATGAGTTCTGCTCGATTAGGACATCGCGTCTGAGTAAAATGGAAATAGAGGATCTCTCGCAAGGCCTGCGCGATCGTAGGATCCTTACGTTCGGTATCGAGGTCATAAGCGAGGTCGAACCATTCGCGCGACTGATCGTAGAGCGGAGTCAGTTTGCTATAGTACTGCGACGTCTTGCGCTGATTGAAAAGCTTCTCCTTGGTCTGTACGACACGGTTATAATAGATTCGGCCGATGTGCGAACAGACGTCCATCTGTGCAGAGTCGAGCGCGTAGGATTTGAGATAGATTTGTAAGGCCTCGAATGGATGCTGTTCGATTTCATGAAGCTGTCCGACGGTATTGAGGACGAGGACATCGGTAGAATCGAGTTCGATGATACGGTCGGCCACTACCTTGGCAGAGTCCCACTCCTGCTTATCGATATGTATCTGCAGCAGGTTCTTCTGGAACCAGGTATCTTCTGGCATGGTAGCGATAGCAGCCTTGAGCTCAGACTTCATAGACAACGTGTCGGCCATCGAAGCGTAGATGCTGATGGTGTTGCGATAGACTTTCTCCGGCTGGTACTGACGTACTTTGAGACTGTCGTAGAAAGCGAGTGACTGATCGAACTTATTGAGCGCTGTGGCAATGGTAGCACAGTTGAATAAGGTTCTGCACTGGGTGGAATCGGCCAGATAGATGGCAAAGTCCTTGTTATGGATTGAGTCATGATGATATGGTTCAAGAAGGAATGAAGACTGTGATCCGTTGAACGACATCAGGAACTCGTCGAGCGAAGTCTGCAGTTTCTTCTCCTTGAAGCTCTGACCAGCGTTGACTTGGAAGCCTTTGGTGATCAGATAGTGATTCATCGCTGTCTGCTGGAGTGCAGCGAGATTCTTGATCGATTTCTTATTATAGTCATCTGGATTGGCCAGATATGCCTCATAGGCTTTCTGATAATAGAGGTAGCATTGCTTGGCTGATGCCAGACACTCTTTCTCGTTCATCTTGCCTCCTGAGGCTGGCTTGTTACGTTCGTAGTTGAATGCCATATCCTCAACCAGACCTGCCTGAGCGTAATAATCGCCCATAGGCTGCTTTAGCGAATCGGCTAAGAAAAGAAGACGCTTGACCTGCTTACGAGCTTCCTTGATGTTATTAGATCTGGCATTGCCTATGGCACGAGTAGTAAGCTTAGAATGCAGCGAGAGGCTGTCACGCATGGCCTTGGACAGGTCTTCTGAATGACAGGGTGCAAGCAAGATAGATAGTATAAATAGTAGCAAAAGTTTATTTGTGGAAAACATTCTCAATAATGTATTATCAATTATGAATTATGAATTCTCAATTATGAATTCTCCTAGGGTCTGACAGTGATGTGGTAACAAGCCTGTTTGACTTCGTATTTGACGTAGCAATAACCTTTTTCCTGCAGGTCGTAGAGCGCCTTACCGAGGTCTTCCTTGAGCTTGCCTTCGTAGGTTTTGCCGTGTATGTCAAAACGGTTGTATGTGATATCGATCGTCGTAGCGTATCGATGTGCAGAGTTCTCAGATGCATTGACATTGCCTCTGCGTAAGCGCTTGACATCTGACTGGGTACGTAATACGCTGGTGATGATATAGCGGCTATGTGTGCCGTTATACTCCTGCATCAGCTTACCGAGGTCTGTCAGGAAGTCTGCAGCCTTAGGTACCAGATAAGGTACTGACTGCGTGAGCTTGTCAATCTTATAATAACGCGTGTCGTGTAGTTCGACCAGTTTGTCTTTGTATTTCGTCAGTTCCTCTCGTGAGTTGAGCGGAGTGATACCCAATCGCTTGGCGGCTGCCAGATGGATATCATTGAGGTGACTGAAGTCCTTGTGATAGTTCGGTCGACGCTTAGGATGGCGCTCGCTGGCTGCAAGTGTGAACTTGTAATGATTGAATCCAGGTCGGCTGTATTCGTCGCTCGATGCAAACGGATCACTATTCTCTGTTGCATCGGTTCCGATCCATTTGTCGCTGATATATTCGACGGCCGAACAAACGATGATAGAGATGCCACGATAGGCTCCGTAGCACGTTAATCCGGCGATGGAAAGGACGGCCAGGATGATCAGGATGCCAGTAATGTGACGAGGCCAGTAACTAAGCGAATAGTAATGACGCTCTATCCAGTGTAATAATTTAAATATGTATTGTCGTAGGAATTTCATGAAATTTCGCCTGCGATGTTTTTAGCAATAAGTTGTGATACTTCCTGCTGCGAATATCCCTGGCCGAGAAGGAACATCAGTTTGACTAATGTGGCTTCTAACGTCATGTCTCCACCGCTGATGACACCTGCCTGATTGAGGCGGCTGCCTGTCTCATAGATTCCCATTTCGACCGAACCAGCCAGACACTGTGTGACATTGACGATGACGATACCACGTTCAACAGCTTCTCGCAGTTCATCGATAAACCAGTCGTAAGTCATGGCGTTGCCTGCACCGAATGTCTCAAGTACGACGCCACGGAGCGAATGGATATTGAGGATGCTATGGATGATGTTCTTGGTGATGCCAGGGAAGATCTTGAGGACGGTGACATCGGTACACATCTGATAATGTGGGATGAGACCTTCCTCTCGCTTCGGGAAGAGTATGTGATGATGCGCCCAGTTGATATGTACTCCCACTTTAGCCAACGGTGTATAGTTTGGCGAAGTGAAAGCGTTGAACTCTTCGGCTGACTGTTTCTTGCTTCTGTTGCCTCTGATCAGCGATCCCTGGAAGTAGATGCAGACCTCAGGGACATATGGAAGTCCGATCTTGTCACGCGAGGCTGCAATCTCGATAGATGTGATCAGATTCTCCTTGCCATCGGTACGAAGGACACCGATAGGAAGCTGAGATCCGGTGAGGATGACAGGTTTAGAGAGATTCTGCAGCATGTAGCTGAGTGCAGAAGCTGTATATGCCATTGTATCCGTGCCATGGAGTATGACAAAGCCGTCGTACGATTCGTAGTGATCGACGATCAGGTGCACTAGATGTGACCATAGCTTAGGATTCATGTTACTTGAGTCAATCGGCGGATTGAACTGCAAAGTTGTGATGTTGACTTGCAGTTGCGATAACTCTGGAACATGACTGGCCAGATGATTGAAGTCAAGTGGCTCATGAGCTCCTGTAGCAGGATTCTTTACCATACCAATGGTACCACCGGTGTAGATCAAAAGGACGCTTGGCACGATTAATAAAGTGAGGAGTTAGGAGTGAGGAGTTAGGAGTGAGGTCCTCGCAGCCGTAGAAAGAGCATTTTTATGCTCTTGGCGAGAAGACGAGGCTTTAGCCGAGGGTTATTTATTTACTGACTTCAACTCTTTGTGTCTTTGGTTGCTCAGCATTTCGACGGTTCGTCTGGGTAACGACGCTCTGTGCAAGGCTGAGGAATGACTGTCCGACCATAGAATTGAAATCGAGGACGATAGGCTCACCATTGTCTCCCTTTTCGCAGATACCCTGTACGACTGGAATCTGTGCAAGAAGTGGGATATTGAGCTGCTCTGAAAGGCGCTTTACTCCTTCTTTACCGAAGAGATAATACTTGTTGTTAGGAAGTTCGGCTGGTGTGAACCATGCCATGTTCTCGACCAAACCAAGGACAGGGACGTTGATCTTCTCGTTCTGGAACATGTCGATACCCTTGCGACAGTCGGCTAATGCGACTTCCTGCGGTGTGCTGACTACCACTGCACCGGTGAGTGCCAGGGTCTGTACGATGGTGAGGTGGATGTCTGAGGTTCCTGGAGGAAGATCGATGAGGAAATAATCCAACTCGCCCCAATCAGCATCTCCAATGAGCTGCTTAAGAGCACTGCCAGCCATCGATCCACGCCAAACGGTAGCGCTGTTAGGATCGACAAAGAAACCTACAGACAACATCTTGACACCATACTTCTCTGCAGGAATCAGAAGATCGCGGCCATCGATATGCTGAGCCATGGCCTGATGATCTTCGAGGCCGAACATCTTTGGCATAGATGGTCCGAAGACGTCTGCATCGAGCAAGCCTACCTTATAACCAAGGAGCGCGAGGCCACAAGCAAGGTTGGCAGAGACGGTGCTCTTGCCTACGCCACCTTTGCCAGAGGCGATGGCGATAATGTTCTTGACCTTAGGAAGGAGCTTGTCTGGCTCAGGACGTGGAGCCTGACGGAGTTTTACTTTGATTTCTGGTTCGACCTCCTCTCCCATCTGCTGACAGTAATGGATGAGGTTGGCTTCTGCAGCCTTGAGTACCGACTTCATGAATGGGTCGGTCTCCTTGTCGAATATGAGGCTGAAGGTTACTTTAGAACCTTCGATACGGATATCATCTTCTACCATACCGCTCTCTACCAGATTCTTTTTCGTACCTGGATAGATTACTTGTGTGAGAGCGTCGGTGATGAGTTTGGGGTATAATGCCATGTTTTAATTGATAATTTATAATTGATAATGGATAATTAAATAAAAATGAAAAAGTACTCATAATTGAGGACAAGGGGCCAGATAATTTTTCATTATTAATTTTTCATTATTCATTTATTAGACGTGTAAGTTCAAAGCGCTACGCTTATCTCGTCCGAACGAACGATATGAGTCAAGTTCGATCTCGATATCTGGTTCTAGCCACTCCTCGCGTGGCTGTGGTTCGATGCAGAGATACTTGATATCAAGGCCGCGAGCGATCCACTGAGCCTCATAATAGGTGCGGATGCCACGGAGCGCTTCGATGGTTTCAGGAGCTGCGAAATCTTCGTCCTGATAGAGATTGCGAGTTGAAGCGAGGATCGGAAGGTTGTTAGCCTTAGCCATCTCCTCGGTATAGGTGAAGAGGAAGTTGCTGTCTGACTTCAGATGAACGAGTCCACCAGGTTTCAGGATGTTGAGATAACGGCGCTGGAACATGGTGCAGGTGAGTCGTGTGTTGACTTTCTTCATCTGTGGATCTGCAAAGGTGATCCAGATTTCTGCTACCTCACCAGGTGCAAAGAATCGTTCAATGAGTTCGATATGTGTACGGACGAATGCTACGTTATGCATATCTCGCTCGATAGCGTCAGTAGCACCTGTCCACATACGAGCTCCTTTGATATCGAAGCCGATGAAGTTCTTATCAGGATAACGCTCTGCAAGGCCTACTGTATATTCTCCACGTCCGCAACCAAGTTCGATGACGATGGGATTGTCGTTGTGGAAATAATCCTGATGCCAGCGTCCCTGAAGAGGAAAGCAGGTCTCTTCGAGTTGTTCGAAAGTATATTGATATACGTTGGGATATTCTGCCATGTCGGCAAACTTGGCCAACTTATTCTTTTTTGCCATAAATAATCTTATTCAATAATTGCCAGAATCGATTGACGCTCTCCACCTCTACCGACTCAAGATGTGAGTGTGGATGATGGATATTAGGACCAATGCTGATGATCTGGAGTGCTGGGTATTTGATGCTGATGACACCACACTCTAAGCCACAGTGAACCTGTGATACTTTCAGTGTAGGATCTGCCTTGAGCGCCTGCTTAACAAGTGGAGCGTCTGCTGGTATACTCCAAGCGTCATAGGCTGAACTGAAGTCTACTCTTGCTCCTGCTAACATAAATGCACTCTGGAGACTTGAAGCTAATGCACGCTTACGCTCTTCGTCCATGCTACGGATCATCATGAGGACCTGTGCAGTGCCGTCTGGCAATGTTTTGACGCTTGCCAGATTGCTACTGGTATCCACATGACCGTTGGTAGGTTTGCCATCGATCAGGATGTGTGACCAGCGCCATACGCCATCAAAGGCTGCTTCTACAGAGTTGATGAGGTCGTCCTGCACTTCGACTGGAAGTAAGGCAGATGGAAGCTCTGCGCGTTCTGCTGTGAAGACAAGGTCAGGTTCGATGCCATTGAACTCATCGCGATAGACCATCTGATAGTAATGAGCTTCTTCGATAATAGAATCTACGACCTCGCCTGGAACCGTGATGATGGCTGATGCATGACGTGGAATCGCATTGCGTAATGTGCCACCACAGACGCTAGCAAGACGTGCCTCAAAATTGACTACAGCGTGCTTCAGGAAGCGATTCATGAGCTTGCAGGCGTTGCCTCGGCCAAGGTGGATATCCATGCCGCTATGACCACCACGGAGTCCTTTGATCGTAAGTTTTACTGCTTCGTCGCCATCCGGAAGATTCTTGTCAAGACGATACTTCATGACCGCCTTGAGATTTACTGCACCTGCACAACCGGTCATCAGGACACCTTCTTCTTCGGTGTCAAGATTAATAAGCTTATTTCCTTTGAGCCAGTCTTCGCGTAACTGACGTGCGCCTGTCATACCTGTCTCCTCATCGACGGTGAAGAGGAGTTCGAGTGCTCGTTGTGGAATATCTCCTGCTGACATGGCTGCCATAATAGCTAGCATAGCAGCAACACCGATGCCATTGTCTGCACCGAGGCTCGTTCCTTCTGCTGTGACCTGTCCGTCTTTAAGAACCAACTTGAGAGGATCTTTTGTGAAGTCAAAGTTTACACCCTCTGCCACCTGTGGTACCATATCGATGTGTGACTGCAGGATGATCGGTGTAGTACCCGTTTCGAGAATAGGTACACGAACCAGGATATTGCCTGCATTGTCCTGCTCTGGAATATAACCACATTCCTGAGCGAAGTTCATGATATACTCACTGATGGCTTCAAGATTACCACTTGGATGTGGAATCTTCGAAATGGCTTCAAACTGTTGCCAAAGTAATTTCGGATCAAGGTTTGTAATATTCATATTGATTGAGGGTTGTAGGTCTGTGTGATAGATTTATAACTTTACATCTGCGGATTCTTCTTTCTCCTGCAATCTCTTCTTTTTCTGAATGGCTACATAGATCAAAGCGTAAAGACCAAGAACGAGGACAAAGAACTGCTCTATGGTCCACGCTACGATAGAGAAGATTCGTGCATCTGAGTCGCCTACTCCATAAAGAAGCAATGCGAAGATGACCATAGCCTGCCATGCTCCAAGTCCGCCTTGTATAGGAAGGATCTGTGACATTGATCCCATGACAAATACGGCCAGACAAGCGTAGAATCCAAGATGTGAAGTGAAATCGAAGAAATAGAACTGTGTCAGTGTATTGATGAAGTATATGAACCACACTAACATCGACCAACCGAAATAGCTCCATGGATTAGGAAGATCCTTCAAGCTGCGGAAGCCTACCCACAGGTTCTTCAGGATGTCCATTACATATTTGTATGGTCCCCAATTCTTGCAACACTTATTGAGGATATACCAAATAGCACCACAAAGAATAACGATGGCAATAATCCAGATCCAGGTGCTGTAGGATGTCTCTACTGTAGCTTCATCGCCAAAGAAGAACTGTACAAGTACATGACGCTGTAATAACAGACAGAGGACAATGTAAAAGACCATGCAGAGAATATCGCATAGACGTTCGCTGAGGATGGTTCCTGCTACTGTGCTGAATGGTTTACCGTTGTTGTGTGCGATATAATTGCAACGCCAGACTTCTCCTAAGCGAGGAAAGACGAGGTTCATGCCATAGTTGCCGAAGAAAGAAACCGACATGTCATGAAGCGACGGATTGATGTCGACGGTACGTAACTGCTGACGCCAACGAATGCCACGGAAGACATTGGCCAGCAGAGCAAAGAACCATGATATGATGACCCACCACCAGTTGATGCCGTTCTGTATGGTTTCTTTCAGCATGTCCATATCGACTTTCTGCATGATAAACCAAATGATACCGACACCAAATGCCAGCGGTAGTAATAGTTTGATCAGTTTTTGAATCTTTCTAAGCATTTATATTATTTCGTTTTTGCTACTGAATTATGGTCGCTCGAGGTCGAGCAAGTAGTTCCTTTAATTCCTTTTCTAGGATGCTTTGTCTCTTAATCATTACCTTGCGGAATCACTTTGCAGAAACCATCATAGGTATCTAGCACCTCATGAAGGTAATTGATGGTGAAATTGCCATTGCAAGGTCCGAGTTTGACTACAGGCATACCGTAATACTTCGGATCTGATTTCAGTCGGAGACATTGCTCAATGTTATCATACCAGATCTGTGAGTTGTAGCCAAGTTCGTTGGCCAGATTGATAGCATCGTAGATATGTCCTGGTCCGATGTTATATCCTGCAATTGTGCAGCAGATCAGATTTTGTTCGGTAGCCTCTGGCATTTTTTTTCTGAGACCTGACTGGATTCGCTTGATAAGCTCTACTGCAACTGTGACATTGAGCGTTGGATCGAGAACATCTTCTATTTCGTATCCAAAGCTTCGAACCGTAGCTGGCATCAACTGCATCAGCCCGATAGGACCTCTTGATGAGATCTGCGTATGATCGAACTTCGATTCGATATAGGCGATGGCTGCAAGTAGTCTCCAATCCCAGTCGATATCTTTTGCAAGGCGCTGGAATATGCTGTCGTAAGGCGAAAGCTGACCATCCGTCATCTGGAACTTATAATGACGAGGATGCTTGCCTTTCGCTTTCTGGAAGAGACGCTTGTGAGTGATCGAATAGAACGGCGCTTTTGGTTCCGGGTCGATCACATTCATGACAGAGTCGATCTTGAAGCGAAGTGTATCTGCTCCTGTGATAGCAAACCAGCTGATCTGATCGTTACTGTTTGGCAATGGATCACTGACTTTCATTGTCGGATAGTAACTCTTCATGAGCTTGGCTACATTCGTCCTTAGCATGACGGCTTCGGCTTTACCTTTGATCATCTCTTCGGTCAGCTCCTCCATGGTGAGGCTGTCCTGAGGGATGGTATCGATGACGAAATGTGAGAAGTCATAGTGTACTCGGACAGAATCGTCGTGGAAGACTTGCCATTGACGAGAATCTTCTGGAATGGAGATTCTGTAATGTGTCAAGGTATCTGTTTCTGGAATGGCTTTCAGTGTTCGCATAGAAGCGATGACCTGAGAGTCTTCCCATCTTGGTCCTGTCGGACGAAGATACCAGTACTGACTGGCTACACTCTGACTGATTGGCCAGATAGAGATGTCGGCTGCCCCGGAATAAAGGCTGTCAATGATTTCTTTCTCACTTCCTGCTTCGATCATCTCTAGGACAAATCCCAATGAATCTGCAATACGTTGTACGAGTTCGTACTCGTGGCCATACCATTGATTACGATATTCAAATGCAGTGAAACTTGATCGTATGGTGATGGCTCGTAATGTGTCTGACGCTTCGATCTGGCTCCACTTCCTATTTTGTGGTAGATCGAGAGGTTCGACATTCTTCAAATAAATCACAAAGGCATAAATCATCAATCCGGCAAATACGATGCTCACCGCAGGCATGTAGAACTTGCGTTGAAATATATTCCGTATTTTATTGATGAAAGTCATTGTGATTAATAAAAAGATTTATTCGTGAGGATTGGAATTGATTAACAAGCTATGGATAAACTCCTTCATTACGTGGATGGCTACGCTGTTGCTGCCGCCTTGTGGAAGGATGATATCTGCATAGGCTTTGGTAGGCTCGATGTGAAGCGTATGCATCGGCTTGATGATGTTGCGATATCGGTTGGCAAGATCTTCGATGGTTCTGCCTCGCTCAAGGACATCGCGCTGGATGACTCTGATCAGTCGTTCATCACTGTCTGCATCTACAAAGATCTTCATGTCAAGGATGGCGCGGATCGAAGGATCGACCAAAGCCATAATACCTTCGAGGATGATCACCTGTCTTGGCTCTGTATGGATGGATTGGCCTTTCAATCGGGAACAAGTGGTATAATCATAGACAGGCTGTTCGATGGCCTTGCCTTCGCGTAACAATGAGAGATCCTTAAACAACAGCTCCCAGTCAAAAGCTCGTGGCTCATCGAAGTTCTGTGCACGTCGCTCATCCCATGGAAGGTGACTGCTATCCTTGTAATAATTGTCCTGAGAAACGACAGCAACACTGTCCTTTGGAAGACTCTCAATGATTTTACGTACGACGGTAGACTTACCCGAACCGGTGCCGCCAGCTATACCTATGATCATTTTCTATATGCTTGTTAGTTTATAATGGCGCAAATTTAGTAATTTTTCGTGACAATCTTGCATTTGAAGACAAAAAAAGCTGATAATTCAAAGAATTATTTGTTTCAAACTATAAAAAATGCTATTTTTGCATCATCAAATCATTATTCTATGCTTATTCTTACAAAGAATACTATTAAAGAAATACGAAGTCTGGAGCAGCGTAAGGCTCGTCTCGAACAAGGCGCTTGGTTGGCTGAAGGTAATAAGATGGTCGGTGATCTGCTGATGACAAAAGATCTTCCGTTCCATTGCAAAAAGCTTATTGCTACAAGTGACTGGTGGCAGTCGCATAACCAATTCTCCTCAATTGCAGATGAATGCTATGAGGTAACAAAAGCTGAAATCGATAGAGTATCTTTACTACATGCTCCTCAGGATGTAATAGGTGTTTTCTCTTTGCCAGATTATATGAATGACTGTCCTGCCGCTCCTTCTGATTGTTTGTCAATCCTCTTGGATGAAGTGCAGGATCCTGGTAATGTAGGTACAATTATCCGTACGGCTGACTGGTTTGGTATTCGGGATATTTATTGTGCTCCTGGTACGGCCGATTGTTTCAGCCCTAAAGTGGTTCAAGCTACCATGAGTGCTTTGGCGAGAGTAAGAGTTCATTATTTCAAAACAAAGGAAGATATCGTCAAGTGGATTGGCTTGACTCCTTCCCTACCAGTTTATGGTACATTCCTCGAAGGCGAGAATATCTACAAGACATCTTTAGATTCTACAGGTATTCTTGTGATGGGAAATGAAGGCCGAGGAATCTCTGATGAAGTGGCTGCAAAAGTCAATAAAAAAATCCTGATTCCAGCCGTCGGAAAAGAGCATGTAGAATCGCTGAATGTCGGTATTGCTACAGCGATCTGCTTGAGTGAAATACAGAAAAAGAGGTGTTCAGAATAAATCTGAATACCTCTTGATTTTTTTGATATAATAGTTGTATAATATACTGATTTTCTCTTGTTTGAATACCGGTGCTGTACCGTATCCTACGAGCTCGCTGGCAGTATATTTTTTTTTGATCATTTCGGATGCTTCTCGATGAGCGCGATAGATAGCATACACATGTTTGAATTGTCCGTGTAGCAAGAAATTCAAGGCAGCTAATCCGTCCAAAAGCTTTCTCTTGAGAAGTGTCCTGTTACAATGTTCTGCAGGCAGGTTCTTCCACATCATCACAAGGCTATTCCGGAAATTGAGTTTCGTTTTCTTCGGATTGCCTTGTGGCAGGCTGGCTCCACCTTTATGATATACTTTTGATTGCGGAACACAAACTAGTTCATATCCCATTCTTCTGAGTCGCCAACAGAGATCTATTTCTTCCATGTGTGCAAAGAATCTTGCATCTAATCCACCAGCTGATAGATATGCTTGTGTACGAACCATTAGACAGGCTCCTGTGGCCCACATGACTGGCCAGGCTTCTCCATCTGGCAGATCATATTGCCCATGATCCTCCTCTACCTGATCAAAGATTCTGCCACGGCAATATGGATAACCAAGTTTATCTAAATATCCACCACAGGCGCCTGCGTATTCAAAATAATCCTGTGTCGGTGCTGTCATACCAGACAAACCGGAAAAGTCTTTGAGAAGCTTTGGTTGCAGACCTGCACATCGCTTATGCTTGTCCATATATTCTTCTAAAGGCTCGAGCCAGTTTGGTGTCACTCTGACGTCATCATTGAGTAATACTACATATTCTGGTGCATCCTCTTCTTTTGAGATCTTGGTTATGGCTTGATTATAACCTTCTGCAAAGCCATAATTCTTCTCTAAGGCGATGATTCTCACTGATGGGAACTCTTCTTTTATTACTTGAAGACTAGCATCTGTAGAACCATTATCGGCCACAATGACCTGGACATTATCCCCTCTTGTAAATTTTACTACAGAAGGTAGATACTGTCTGATCAGGCCATGACTGACGCCATTCCAATTGAGTATGATGACTGCTGTTTTCATAGAATTAAAAAGTGAGTCCTAATGCAATCTGAATACCATGCTTAGAGATATTCTCGTGATCAAGATAATTGAGTCTTCGGATATATTCTATGCGTAATACCTTGAATATATTATCGATGCCGACTGCAGCTTCCATATAAGGAGTGTTGCCGAGTCGATATACTTTACCATTGGTCGGGAACTTGAATAAGTCCGGATTACGTGGTGTGATACAATCTGAAAGCATTGCATCAGGATCATTCTTCTCGCTTAGGCTACCATAGACGCCACGGAATGAAACGACTTCTCGAAGTTTGAGATGACGTATCAATGGCAGATTGTTGAAGATAAAGCCATTCAACTTCCAGACAATGTTCCATGATGCATACTGGTCGTATACAAACTCCATGGAATTCAACTGAGAGAATGAACCTCTCTGTATGGTATAGCCAGTGTTTGCATTTGGCATCGACAGAAGCGTATAAGGTGATTGTGTCCAGATCTTACCTGCCTCGATATTGAGGTCAGCATATCCAAGGACATTGAGCCAGAGTCGCTGAGCCATAGTGAACTCTGTACGCTGATAGTCAAAGTCTGTTCCTAATACACCTTTCTTTGCTATCTGATGTTTTAATTCAAAGACAGGATGGCGGTCATCTACACGGATGCGGTTGGTTCGCATCTGCATAAATGCTTCCTTAGGAGCCCAACGAAGTTCTATCGTTCCTAAAGCAAGATCATAGAATGGTCGATTGATACCACTTCCTACCTCATCAAATCGTCCTAAGCGTGAATTATACTCTCGCATCATTTCTGCACGAAGTTTCATACTGAAATGATTCCAGAATTCTACGGTATACTGCAGCGAATTAGAACGAATATATGTGAATTTAGGATCTGCTGTACGACGTAAAGAAGTAACGAAGTTATCACGATTCGTGGCAAGTTGCAAGCCTATCTCACGGGTGTCATAAGAGGATTCGAACTTAAGCGAATGAATTGGGAACTCGTTGGCAAACATCTTCTTCCTGCGGAAAGAATACTCAAGAGAAGCGTCATAATTCCATCTGTGGTCCTCAATGCCATAAGCTGCATATCCTGCGGCAAAGAGATGAGGATTGAGGTTTGATGTTGTAATGCCACCTACTCTTAATCGAAGATGCTCAAGTTTATTCCATGAAGCAAGCGCGTTCATCGGGCCAATCATGAACCTTGAAGCATCTTCTGATTTGCCATCAATAGGTACAAATCCCTTGAATAGCCATCCAAGGATAACTTCAGCCACCTTATAGAAAGGTACTTGACGCATCTTTACCATCATGGCTTCAACCGACTTGTCCTGATCGAAATCATCTGTCTTACGATAGTACTTCCAGAATTGGATGTTGTTTGAGTTCTTCGTAATATTAAGACTTTCTACTGCAGGGGCCTGACTGAAGAGTTTTGGTGCATTCTCTGGTTCCTTCTCGTCAAAGTCTGAATACCTGATGATACGATGTGCATAGAAACCAAGAGATCCTGACGTAATGTTAAGCTCTGAGTCGAAACTCTTACGAGAAACAACACGAGTACTATCCGCAAGTCTGTCATTATCAATCTCAACATGAAGATTTCTTACAAAGTTAAGATTGATATCCGGTGGAATATTCAGTTCTGCATGTTTTACCCAATAAGTACTGTCAAGACTTACGTATAAATGGCCTACAAAACCGAATGACTGTGGCATGGCAGGTGCAAAACCGAGGTCTATGTATTTGCCATCGTCCAGTTTAAGCGTATCGAGGATATAATATTTATAGAATGTAGGACCAAAAGAAGACGTAGGTGATACAAATTTCTTTCGGTAGAGATAGATGTTGTCATCACGAAGATCCAGCTCAGGGAAGACTTCTTTCTTCAACATGGATACCATCTCCTCTGGCATCACATCATCAAGTCCTGCATGTTTTTCAGCTTCAGTAACAACGCGAGTGATGTCTTTATCTTTCCTATAATAATGAGTTTCAACACGTTCATCCGTTGTTACTGGAAGTACAGGAGCACCTGATACGACAGCTGTGTCTACGAATTCCTCAATGAACTTGAATTTTTTCTTCCACTGTCGTACATAGAAATCACTGAAGTTATTGAGCGAATAAGTGATATTGTCATAGCGATTCTGCTTAAAGAAATTCTTCTCTTTGGGAGAATGATCATCTTTATGCTCAATGACTTTTTTAATAAGTGCTACTGCAGGATTATCTTTTCTGCGATATCTTTCTTTTTTAGGCTTTACGACTACTTCTGATAATTGGATATCGCTTGGTGCAAGTTTGATAGTAACGTTCTGTTTACGAGAACCTGCAACGATTTCTGTTGGGATATAACCTAGCGAACTGATCTTGATTGTACTACCAGGACGTACGATCATAGAGAAACGACCTTCGGTATCTGTGATAGTACCATTAGTTGTTCCTGTCTCAAGAATATTAACAAAATCCAAAGGTAAATTCGTCAAACTATCTACGATCTGTCCTTGGATCGTGATACGTGTGGCGGTCTTACCTGTATTACTTTTGCTTGTTGTTGTTTTACTTTGTGCATAGATCTGTGTAGGAATTGCACAAAGAATAACAGACAAAAGTATGATATATATATAGTTATATTGTTTTTGCAACATAATTAAGATCCATATTCAGTCAAACAATAGTGTAAATTACTGCTATTGTCTGAGATTTGACAATACCTCTTTAGAAAAGTAAAAAGGGCAGAGTCTCCGAGACTGTACCCTTTTGAAATTTTCTATTAATTCTTTTGTGTTAATACCGGAAAAACCAGAACTAAATCCAGTTTTTCCGGTATTAGATTTTAAGGCTAAATAAAAATAGTGTTTATTTTAAGGTATCGTGTTATGGTTATGTTATTTAAGGTGCTGCAAATATACGGCGTTTTTTATTAGCCGCCAAATTTTTCTTAAAAAAACTTGAAAAAAAAGGGACAAAACCGCAATTTTTAACATTCGTTCACAGAAAAACGGGTTAAAAACCCTAATAATTGTCAATTTTATTGTACAAAATCAATCTGTTTTGCTTATTGGAGCGAACAAATTATATCTTTTGCAGTAGCTAGATGCTCTGGTTTTCCACAGTCAACCCATTTCTGACCAGTTACATCTACTCCATTTATTTGCTCTTCCTGGCATAAAGAGATATAGAAATCCATGATTGGAAAAACATCTTGTTCTCTTTTATCCAGATACTTACATATTTTTTTATCAACAATATGAATTCCGCTGAAAGCAAATCTTTGGAACCCAGATTGCTCATAATCTATAAGGCTTGCAGGCTTTACTTCACCTGTTTGGATATTTATCCATCCTTGCATCTGCATCTCCTGATTAAAAATCAGGTAACGTGATGTTTTTCTTCGGTTTATGGCTAATGTCGCTATCCCTTTATGTGCCTGATACAGTTGATTCAGATCGATATCTGAAATGATATCTACATTGTGAATAAGAATAGGATCATCGTTGTCAAACAACGTCATCGCTTTCTTAATTCCTCCACCTGTATCTAAAAGAAGATCTCGCTCATCACTGATTTTGATGTCGAGACCGAAATTCTGGTTCTTGTCAAGAAAGTCTATGATTTGCTGACCAAAGTGATGTATGTTGATGACTATGTGCTCGAAGCTAGATTGTTTAAGCTTTTCAATCTGATGCTGTAGAAGTGGTTTACCTGCCACTTCTACCATCGCCTTAGGTCTATCGTTGGTTAATGGTCGCAGACGGGTACCTAATCCCGCTGCAAATATCATTGCATTCATTAGACTTAAAGTTTTATAGAAAAATTTCTATTTACGTATATTTTAGAAAGCAATGCTGACGCCGCTTCTCTCCTCTTCGTCTGCCAGATCTTCTGGAGTCTCAAAGTTCTCCATCCACATACGTCCGTTCTCGTCCATTACGGCAAAAGAGAATCGCTTGATCCAATCACCGAGAATGAACATGCGTGTCTGACGGCTTAGCATTAGATCTAACTCAATATGTCTGTGCCCAAAGATAAAATAATCTAGCGATTCATTCTCTTCAGACATTTTCTTCATCTTCGACTTGGCGAACTGAACCAGTCGTTCTTTATCCTCACCAAGGAATTCTGGGAAGAGATCACCTGACAATCTGCTCTTCTTGCTCCACCAATGTGCAAACTGAGTAGTGAGGTCTGGATGAATAAGTTTAAAGAGCCACTGGCAAGTACGATTATGGAAGAAACCTGTCATGAATTTCAGCATCTTTGAGTCTTCTCCCAAACCATCTCCGTGTGCAATAAAAAGCTTCTTGCCATTGAGTTCAAGGATTTGTGGTGTTGTGTGAAGCTCGCATCCAACTTCCTGAGGGATATAATCAAAAATCCAGATATCATGATTTCCGGTGAACCAATGGATCTTGATACCTTTGTCACTCATTCGGCCTAACTGACCCAAAAAGCGGGTAAAACCTTTCGGAACGACATGTTTGAACTCAAACCAGTAGTCGATGATATCTCCTACAAGAAATAGTTCAAAACAATCGTTCTCTATGGATTCAAGGAATCTGACGACACGACGCTCATAATCCATAGGATTTTTGAGTGTTCCTGCTCCGAGATGGCAATCGCTTATGAAATAGATTTTTCCCATCCTTTCAATGTTTCTATTTAGAGAAATCCTAATTCAAGCTTTGCTTCTTCTGTCATCATGTCCTGATTCCATTCTGGTTCGAAGGTCAATTCAACGACACATGATGATACTTCTCTCAGGCCTTCCACCTTCATGCGAAGATCCTCCATAAGGAAGTCTCCTTCAGGACAAGATGGAGCCGTAAGGGTCATTTTGATATGTACATGGCCACCTTCCTGCACATCAATGTCATAGATCAGGCCAAGGTCATAGATGTTGACTGGAATCTCTGGATCGTATACGAGTCGACAAACATCTACTACCTGTTTCTGTATCTCTAAAATTTCGTTTTCTGTCATATCCATTTATTATTTGGCTGCAAAGATACTAAAAAAAAATCTTAAATCATAGTTTTTCTTTTAAAATAAATAATGTGTCAGAAAAATTCAGTATATTTGCTCCGCTTTTTTGGTAAATAATGGCTATAAAGTCTTTGAAATAATAGATTTTTGTACTGTCAAAGAAGCTGATTTCTTGAATAATCTAATAAAAATTACCCTATAATGGAAATTGAACAGCAATTGTCAGCCGCTATCAAGGCTGCCGTAAAAGCACTTTACGATCTTGAGTTGTCCGACAAGCAGGTACAGCTCTCTCCTACCCGCAAGGAGTTCGAAGGCCATCTCACCTTGATGGTTTTCCCATTCATGAAGCAGACTCCTATCAAGAATCCTGAGCAGCTTGGTCAGGCTATCGGCGAATGGCTTGTAGCTAATGAGTCGACCGTTGCTAAGTTCAATGTCGTTAAAGGCTTCCTGAATATTAGCATTAACGCTGGTTCTTGGGTTGAGAAGCTCCAGGGTATCTATAGCAATGAGAACTATGGTCTCCAGCCTGTTACTGAGAATTCTCCTCTGGTGATGATCGAGTATTCTTCACCAAATACCAATAAACCTCTTCACCTTGGTCACCTTCGTAACATCCTCCTCGGCTGGTCATTGAGCCAGATCCTTGAAGCTTGTGGCAATAAGGTTGTAAAGACCAATATTGTCAATGACCGTGGTATCCACATCTGTAAGTCAATGTTGGCATGGCAGAAATGGTTCGATGGTGCGACTCCTGAGTCAGCAGGTAAGAAAGGTGATCACCTTATCGGTGACTGTTATGTAACTTTTGATAAGCACTTCAAGGCTGAGGTCAAGGAGATCCTTGCTAATGACGAGGAGGTTAAGGCGATCGTTGTTAAGAACGAGGCTGGTGAAGTTGATGCAGAGAAGACCGCTGATGCACAGAAAGCTGCAGCTGAAGGTAAGTCTCCTCTCATGCTTGAGGCTCGTGAGATGCTTCGTAAGTGGGAAGCTTCAGATCCTGAGGTTCGCGCTTTATGGGCAAAGATGAACGAATGGGTATATGCTGGCTTCGATGAGACTTATGCTCAGATGGGTGTTGGTTTCGATAAGATCTACTACGAATCAAATACTTATCTTGAGGGCAAGGATCTCGTACTCGAAGGTTTGGAGCAAGGTAAGTTCTTCCGCAAGGAGGACGGCTCTGTTTGGGCTGACTTCACCGAACAGGGTCTTGATCAGAAGCTCCTTCTCCGTAAGGATGGCACCTCGGTTTATATGACTCAGGATATCGGTACTGCCAAGCTTCGTTATCAGGACTTCCCTATCGATAAGATGATCTATGTTGTTGGTAACGAGCAGAACTACCACTTCCAGGTTCTCTCGCTCCTCCTCGATCGCATCGGTTTCAAGTGGGGTAAGGATCTCGTACACTTCTCATATGGTATGGTAGAGCTTCCTAATGGACGCATGAAGAGCCGTGAGGGTACAGTTGTTGACGCTGATGATCTGATGGCAGGTATGATCGATGATGCACGTACTGCTTCATCTGAGCGTCTTGCTGATATGACCAACGAAGAGAAGGAGAATGTATATCGTATCATCGGTCTCGGTGCATTGAAGTACTTCCTCCTCAAGGTCAATCCAATCAATAATATGGTATTTAATCCTGCAGAGTCTATTGATTTCAACGGTAATACCGGTCCATTCATCCAGTATACTCACGCTCGTATCAAGTCATTGCTCCGCAAGGCTGCTGATCAGGAACTCACCATCAACAATGA
>JAZUIL010000190.1:0-20568 GCA_045642245.1 Bacteroidales bacterium | reverse complement strand
TTCGTGTTTTATGAGGGTCCACCGTCAGCTAACGGTATGCCAGGTATTCACCACGTGATGGCACGTTCGATTAAGGATATTTTCTGCCGCTTCAAGACCATGAAGGGTTATCAGGTGAAGCGTAAGGCTGGTTGGGATACCCACGGCCTGCCTGTAGAGCTCGGCGTGGAGAAGATGCTTGGCATCACCAAGGAGGACATCGGTAAGAAGATCTCGGTCGACGACTACAATGCAGCTTGCCGCAAGGAGGTCATGAAGTACACCAAGGAGTGGACCGACCTGACTCACAAGATGGGTTACTGGGTAGACCTCAACGATCCATACATCACCTACGACAACCGCTACATTGAGACCCTTTGGTGGCTCCTCCAGCAGCTCTACAAGAAAGGCTTGCTCTACAAAGGCTACACCATCCAGCCATACTCTCCGGGCGCAGGTACCGGTCTTTCTTCACACGAGTTGAACCAGCCAGGTTGCTACCGAGATGTGAAGGATACGACTGTCACTGGCGTGTTTAAAGTTAGGAGTGAGGAGTTAGGAGTGAGGAATGAATTGGCAGAGTGGGGTACTGCTGCTATCGTAGCATGGACCACCACCCCTTGGACTTTGCCTTCGAACGTAGCTCTTTGCGTCGGTCCTAACATCGACTATGTAGCTGCACAGACCTTCAATCCATACAATGGCGAGAAGTTGACCGTGATCCTTGCTGAGGCTCGTCTCAAGGCTTACTTGGCAGGTGAGGAGTATCAGACACTCGCTGAGATGGAGGCGCTCGACATCAATAAGGTCGATGGCAAGAAGTTGCCTTACCGCATCGTCGGCCACTACAAGGGATCAGAGCTTGTAGGTATGAAGTACGAGCAGCTCATGCCATGGGTGAAGCCATGTGAGAAGGTGGATGACCTCTCGGCTGAATTCGTTGCTAAGTATGCTGCTGAGCACCCTGAGAAGACCTTCATGCATGGTCAGGATAAGTTCGTAGAGATGGCTGAGCAGGCCTTCCGCGTCATCCCTGGCGACTATGTAACTACTGAGGATGGTACAGGTATCGTACACATCGCACCAACCTTCGGTGCTGACGATGCTAAGGTGGCTAAGGCTGCCGACATCCCTGCACTCTATATGATCAACCAGTTGGGTGAGACCCGTCCGATGGTCGATATGACTGGTAAGTATTATGTCATCGACGAGCTCGCTGAGAGCTTCGTTGAGAAGTGTGTCAACGTAGAGGGTTACAGCACTCACGCTGGAGGCTTCGTAAAGAACGCATACGCTCCTGAGTTCAATCAGGGTGGCAAGTACGACGCTGAGGCTGTTTCTAAGGCTGACGACTTGAACATCAAGATCTGCCTCGAGATGAAGGCTGCCAGCCAGGCGTTCAAGATCGAGAAGCATGTACACAACTATCCTCACTGCTGGCGTACTGATAAGCCAGTCCTCTATTATCCACTCGACTCTTGGTTCATCCGCTCGACCGCTTGCCGTGACCGCATGATTGAGCTCAACAAGACCATCAACTGGAAGCCAGAGTCAACCGGTACCGGCCGCTTCGGCAAGTGGCTCGAGAACCTCAACGACTGGAACCTCTCACGTTCACGTTACTGGGGTACTCCATTGCCAATCTGGCGCAACCGCGATACCCGTGAGGAGATCTGCATCGGCTCGGTAGAGGAGCTCTATAACGAGATCGAGAAGGCTGTAGCAGCTGGTGTGATGAAGGCTAATCCTTACAAGGAGAAGGGTTTCGTGCCAGGTGTGATGACTCAGGAGAACTATGACAAGATCGACCTTCACCGTCCATACGTTGACGACATCAAGCTCGTTTCGGCTACAGGCGCTGTCCTGACCCGTGAGCTCGACCTCATCGACGTCTGGTTTGACTCTGGTGCTATGCCATACGCTCAGATTCACTATCCATTCGAGAATAAGGAAGCTTTCGATAAGGGTCTCATCTATCCAGCTAACTTCATCGCAGAAGGTGTCGACCAGACCCGTGGCTGGTTCTTTACTCTCCACGCTCTCGGCACCATGATCTTCGATTCGGTAGCTTATAAGGCTGTCGTTTCAAACGGTCTTGTATTGGCTAAAGATGGTCAGAAGATGTCAAAGCGTCTTGGCAATGCCATTGACCCATTTGGTGCTATCGAGCAGTACGGTTCGGATCCACTCCGCTGGTACATGATTACCAACGCTTCGCCTTGGGATAACCTCAAGTTCGACCCAGAAGGTGTGACTGAGGTGAGCCGTAAGTTCTTCGGTACCTTATTTAATACATATAAGCTCTTCGCACTCTATGCCAACATCGATGGCTTCACCGGTGCTGAGAAGGAGGTAGCTATCGAGAACCGTCCAGAGATCGACCGTTGGATCCTCTCTTCTTTGAACACCCTCATCCAGGAGGTAGAGAAGAACTACGAGACCTTCGAGCCAACACAGGCAGGTCGTCTCATCGAGACCTTTGTCTGCGACAACCTCTCTAACTGGTACGTTCGTCTGAATCGTAAGCGTTTCTGGGCAGGTGACCTCAACGAGGACAAGCTCGCCGCTTACCAGACCCTCTATACTTGCTTGGAGACCGTGGCTAAGCTGATGGCTCCTATCGCTCCATTCTATGCAGACAAACTCTTCATCGACTTGAATTCTGTCAGTGGCCGCGATAAGAACGTAAGTGTTCACCTCGCAGACTTCCCAGTAGCAGGTTCTACCGATGCCGCTCTCGAGCGTAAGATGAACCTCGCACAGACCGTCACTTCGTTGATCCTCTCGATCCGTAAGACCTCGAAGCTCAACGTCCGTCAGCCACTGCAGACCATCATGTTCCCAGCAGTCGATGCAGAGCAGGAGCAGGATATCCTCGCTGTGAAGGATCTTATCCTTTCAGAGACCAACATCAAGGAGCTTAAGATCGCCGGTGGTGATGACCATGTACTCGTCAAGAAGGTGAAGCCAAACTTCCGCGAGCTCGGCAAGCGTTACGGCAAGCTCATGAAGGCGGTAGCAGCTGCTTTGGCAGAGCTTCCACAGGAGCAGATCGCAGTTCTCGAGAAGGAAGGCAAGATCGGTTTCGACTGTGAGGGTACAGCTGTAGAAATTCTGACCTCGGATGTAGAGATCATCTCTGAGGATATGCCAGGTTGGAACGTAGCTAGCGAAGGTCGCGTGACCGTAGCACTCGATATCACCGTTACCGAGGAGCTCCGTCAGGAAGGTATCGCTCGTGAGATCATCAAGCGTATCCAGAACCATCGTAAGACCGCTGGCTTCGAGGTTACTGACCGCATCAAGATCGTTATCGAACCAAACGAGCAGACCGACGCTGTCATCGCACAGTATAAGGATTATATCGCAGGTCAGGTATTGGCAACCAGCATCGAGGTAGGTGCTGTAGGTGCTGATGCTGCAGAACTCGATATGGACGACTATACCATCAAAGCTCAGATTACTAAGTAATCGGGCTTTGATAATGTAGAGAAAGGTAAAGAAAGGGAGTGAAAAGGGAGTGAAAGAGACGAGGCCTTCAGCTCTCGAAAAATTGTGTCAACTGATACAAACGTCCCTTTCCCTACTCTTTCGCTACTCTTAAGACTTTATATTGCCTTTTAAATTACACCTTATAAATAATATAACCCCTAAACACAATGACTGAAGAAGTAAAATTACGCTATTCAGATGAAGAACTTGAGGAATTCAAGGTTTTGATTGAGGAGAAACTCAAGGTGGCTCTTGAGGAGTATAACGAGATCCGTCAGCGTCTCCGCAATGGTGATAATGGCGATCGTGATACGGCTCCAGTATTTAAGAATATGGAAGACGGTGCAGAGACTCTCTCGCGTGAGGAGTGGGGCCTGAAGGCTTCTCGTCTTGAGAAGTTTATCAAGGGTCTGCAGGGTGCTTTGGTGCGTATTGAAAACAAGACCTATGGCATCTGCCGCGCTACCCATACTTTGATTCCAAAGGAACGTCTGCGCGCTGTACCTCATGCAACATTGAGCATCGAGGCTAAGGAGCGTCGTAGATAATTGATAATTAATAATTGATAATTGAGTGACGGCTAAACGACAAGGATGGCTGGCTGTGGGTCTTTTTGCGCTGATTATTATTATCGATCAGTGGATAAAGATCTATGTTAAGACACACTTCTACCTGCATGAGTCGGTAGAGGTGACGTCGTGGTTCTATCTATCGTTCATTGAGAACAATGGTATGGCCTTCGGTATGGAGTTGGTAGATAAGTACACTCTTACTTTCTTCCGTATCCTCTGTACCTGTTTCCTCGTATGGATCCTGGCAAAGGCGATCAAAAAGCGTATCGTCTCCACGGGCCTGGTGATCACTACAGCAGCTATTCTGGCTGGTGCAGTAGGTAATATCCTTGACTGTGTCTTTTATGGTCAGTGGTTTACTGATAGTTATGGACATGTGGCTCAATGGGCAGATCCTGAAGCTGGCTTGATGCCGGCACACGAGTGGTTCAAAGGTAGGGTAGTGGATATGTTCTACTTCCCGCTGATCCATTTCGACTGGCCAGATTCATTCCCTATGCAGGGAGAGTTGGTTCATTGGCTAGGCTTTGATTTCCGCTGGCCTACCTGGATGCCATCCAGCGATGTGCCATTCCTCTTCTTCCGTCCGGTCTTCAACTTCGCAGACGCCTGCATCTCAGTAGGTGTCATCTCACTGATACTCTTCTTCAACAAGGATCTCGAGAAGATTTTCGGAAAAGTCTTCAAGGATAAATAAGTCATCGAGCCATCCATGCGAAAGTCAGCTACATACTTCATCTGTTTTATCCTCTGCATGATGATCAGTGCTTCTTGCATTGATCGTCCTGATTATGTGCTGGATGAAGATCAGATGGTCGACCTGTTGGTGGATGTGCATAAGGCGGAAGGCCTGCTGGAGACACAAGCCAGCACCAACAATGACCAGGAGTATATGAAGGCCGTCATGGCAGCTGTCCTGGTGGAGCATGGCGTGAGCCGTGCACAGTATGACAGTTCGCTGATGTGGTATGCTCGTCACCTGAAGGAACTGGTCAGAGTCTATTCGCATGTCGATGAACGTCTGCTCGATGAATATGACAAGTGGAGCGCTCTGTCTACTGATAGCCGAGATTTCGCTACCAGCGAATCTGGTGACTCAGTGCAGCTCTGGAACATGCGAAACTATCTGGTACTTGATAAGTCGCGTTTCGTCGGGAAACGTTTCTGGGAGCTCGAATCAGATACGAATTTCAGGAGAGGAGATACACTGCGATGGACATTCGACGTGGATCATCTGACTGGCGATCAGCAGCTTTTGGCCTCTATTTCATTCTCTCGTGATAATAAGGAGTGGCAAGGAGTGAATGTCGATGCATCTATCAGAGAGCTTCGTAAGACGCTTCCTGCCGGTCAGGCGGTTAAGCTGATAGATAAGAATGGACCGCAAGTGATTTCAGCTGTCCCTGATTCTATGCAGCGATTTGATAAGGCCTTTATCAGTATCATGCTGCTAGCGCCTGAGCCTGATACGATTCAGTCACCAGTATTCCTCAACCATATCTCTTTAATCAGATATCATTGTGAATAAAATATTCCGATATATACTTATTTGTGCATTGCCGTTGTTGCTCATTTCGACGGTCAATGCACAAACTCGTTCTCTGCCACCTTCTTTTCATGAGTGGCTGAAGTCTCCGGGTATGCTCCATGCAACGGTGACGATGGAGATCGCTCGACTGCCACAGAAGCAGACGGCAGCTAAGCCATCGAGGAATTATACGACTCTGTATGAGTTCGATGCTCATCGATTGATGATTCCGGCTTCGGTGATGAAGCTGGTGACCACCTCTGCCGCTTTACGCTTGTTAGGAGGCGATTATGTCATGCCAGACAGCGTGGCGTTGATAGATACTTCAATGACTGTGATTCCTGGATTGGAAGGCTATAACCGCGACTGGCTGATCGAGGATATCGGTGAGGATTATATTCCAGCATTGCAGAATCAGTTGCCCGATAGTGGCCGCCTGCTTCGTGATGTCGTACATGATACCAATGTGGAGAGCCTGAATAATCAGGCAGAGACAATCCTCCGACTCCTTGGTCCTAATTGCCAGTTGGATAGCGCTCTGATCGTAGTGTCGGATTATTGGAAGAGCAGGGGTCTGGATACCGATTGCCTGATCATGTATGACGGCTGTGGCCTGGCTCCAAGTGACCGCGTGACTTCTCATTTTATCATTCAATTACTGGCTGATATGCAGCAGGATGACGATTTCGTCAACAGTCTGCCAGTGGCAGGTAAGGAAGGTACGGTACGCCGCTTCCTGCTTAAGTCCCGACTTGAAGGACAGGCAAGGCTCAAGACTGGTACGCTTAAGACCACAGTAGCTTATGCCGGCTATGTCCGCGGATCGGATAGTAAACGATATGCTATAAGCATCTTTGTCAATAATTTTACTTGTAAGACGCAAGTGGTACGAAAAGGTATTGAAAAAATGTTACTTTCGCTCATTCCATAACGCAAAAACGTTAATTTTGCACAATATTTTTCTGATTTTTACCTATTTAGAATCAGGTAATTGAAAAATAGCGTACCTTTGCATCCCCAAATGACATCTTTTTCTTATAGCAAATCCCAATCTGAATGTCAAAACTTTATGTAGTTCCAACGCCAGTTGGCAATCTTGAGGATATGACCTTCCGCGCCATCCGAGTGCTGAAGGAGGCTGACCTCATCCTTGCAGAAGATACACGAACCAGCAGTGTGTTGATGCAGCATTATGACATTCACGTTCCGATGCAGAGTCATCATAAGTTCAATGAGCATGAGACGAGCGAGGCGATGGCGCAGAAGATTGCAGCTGGAATGACGGTGGCATTGGTGAGCGATGCAGGAACTCCTGGCATCAGCGATCCGGGATTCATGCTTGTCCGCGAATGTGCTAAGATAGGCGTAGAGGTCGAGTGTCTCCCTGGCGCTACGGCTTTCGTTCCAGCGTTGGTGCAGAGCGCGTTGCCTAATGATAAGTTCTGCTTCGAAGGCTTTTTGCCACAGAAGAAAGGCCGTGAGACCCGAATGCAGGTCTTGGCCAACGATCCTCGCACCAGTATCATTTATGAGTCACCTTATCGTCTGGTGAAGACATTGGAGCAGTTGGCAAGAGTATGTGGCGAAGATCGCCAGGCGGCTGTTTGTCGTGAGATTTCAAAGCGATTTGCAGATACACAGCGCGGTACTTTACGCGAGCTTGTGACACATTTTACAGCCAATGAACCCAAAGGTGAGATCGTCCTTCTGCTAGGTGGCTTGCCAGAGGCTCCTAAAGAGAAGAAAGTCCATAAGAACAAATACAAGCAGGAAGATCCTGAGGATGAGGATTGATTGCCTGTGTCAGATAATTAGAAATAAACAATTAAACAACGATAAAAATGAAGAAGATTCTTTTTTCAGCCATCGTAGTGGCTGCAACCATGTTCGCTAGCTGTAATCAGGTTAGCAAGGAGCAGTATCAGCAAGTAACCAACACAAACGATAGTTTGATGCTGGTAGCTTTGCAGCAGGGTAATGAGATCTATGACCTCCAGACCACGCTTCAGGGTGTGACCGATCAACTCGATCAGATTAACGGTCAGATCAGCATGAGCAATGGTGAGGACAAGAACCTCATTGCACAGCGTGAGAGCCTCCTCCAGAAGCTCAACCTCGTACAGCAGACTATCCTTGAGAAGCAGGCTGCACTTGAGGAACTTCAGAAGAAGTACAGCTCACAGCTCGGTCAGAACAAGGAACTCAAGAAGACCATCGATCGTCTTCAGACAGAGGTAGGCCACTATCAGTCAGAGATTAAGTCATATCAGGGCCAGATCGTCGCTAAGGACAAGCAGATCGCTGACTTGGCTGATGACTTGAATGCTACACAGGATGAACTCGTAGAGACCCAGGCTAAGAGCGAGGTACAGCAGACCGTTATCAACACTCAGGACAAGATGCTTAATACAGGTTTCTATATCTTGGCCGACAAGAAGACCTTGAAGGATAAGGGCCTTATCGAGGGTGGTGCATTCTCAAAGAAGCGTCTTACTACTGCAGGTTTCTCTACCGAGGGCTTCACAGAGATCGATATCCGTGAGGTTGCCAAGCTTGAGATCAATGATAAGAATCCTAAGGTGATGACTTCTCATCCAGCTAACAGCTACGAGATTGTAAAGAATGATAATGGTACCTGTACTCTCGTTATCAAGGATCAGGCTTCATTCTGGAGCAACAGCAAGTATCTTATCGTAATGCAGTAATATTTTAAGACACACTTCATCCAGGCGTGTCTTAAACTAATAAATCTATATCGATGCCATTAAGACTACCTAAGAATCTCCCGGCCATTGAGGCGCTTAAGCAGGAGAATATCTTTGTCATGGATTATGAGCGCGGTAATGCACAGAGCATCCGTCCTCTTCGTATCTGTATTCTCAATCTGATGCCAATCAAGGAGCAGACAGAGAATGACCTGATCCGTGTCCTATCAAATACTCCTCTGCAGGTAGAAATCACCTTCATGATGATCTCTACACATATCTCTAAGCATACTTCAAGCGAGCATATGGAGCGTTTCTATACGCCATTCACCGAACTGAAATCACAGAAGTTCGATGGTATGATCATCACCGGAGCACCGCTTGAGCAGATGGATTACGAGGAGGTTACTTATTGGCCGGAACTGCAGGAGATCTTTAACTGGGCTTCTACTCATGTCACCAGCACCATGTATATCTGTTGGGCTGCTCAGGCAGGTCTTTATCATTTCTATGGCGTACCAAAGTATCAGCTTGACCATAAGATGTTTGGCATCTTCAAGCATGGTAAGGCTGATCCGAAGATCCCTATCTTCCGAGGCTTTGACGACGAGTTCTATGTGCCACACAGCCGCCACAGTGAGGTGCGCCGTGAGGATATTGAGAAGCATCCGGAGCTTGAGATCCTTGCCGAGAGTCGTGAGAGTGGCGTGTATATGGTGATGGCTCGTGAAGGCCGTGAGATCTTCGTGACCGGTCACTCAGAGTACGCTCCTGACACGCTCGACAAGGAGTATAAGCGTGACCTCTCAAAGGGACTTCCTATCGAGATGCCAGTCAACTATTATCGTGATGGCAATCCGAACAATGGTCCGCTGGTAAGATGGCGTAGTACGGCCAATCTGCTCTTCTCAAACTGGCTGAACTATTACGTTTATCAGACCACTCCATTTAACATTGACGAGATTTGTTAATTTTTCTTGCTTTAGCAATAGTTAGAAATTAACATATTCTACCCATAAATTTAACATTAAACGCCGATTTAACACTCATTAAATCGGCGTTTAACTTTTTTGTATATAGACATCTTGCATAATTCATAGAAATTCGCTATCTTTGCACCCGATTAAATACGCTTTGTTTGCAGATCAATTCATTGGTATTCTCTCAAACCAAAGTCAAACTTTGTCAAAAAAAGAAAAATAACAAAAAACAATAACATATATGGAAAGAGTTGATATTAGTGAGCTCAATGAACTCATTGAAAGCAAAAGCGCCTTCGTCGGCGTACTGACCCAGGGTATGGATCAGGTCATCGTAGGTCAGAAGCATCTCGTAGAGTCTTTGCTCATCGGCTTGTTGGCTGATGGCCACATCCTCCTCGAAGGTGTTCCTGGTTTGGCAAAGACCCTCGCCATCAAGACCCTCTCACAGTTGATCGATGCTAAGTACAGCCGTATTCAGTTTACTCCAGACCTTCTTCCTGCCGATGTCATCGGTACTATGGTATACTCACAGAAGTCTGAGCAGTTTACCGTGAAGAAAGGACCTGTTTTCGCTAACTTCGTTTTGGCCGATGAGATTAACCGTGCTCCTGCTAAGGTGCAGTCAGCACTCCTCGAGGCCATGCAGGAGCGCCAGGTGACCATCGGTTCGGAGACATTCCAGCTCGACAAGCCTTTCCTCGTAATGGCAACACAGAACCCTATCGAGCAGGAAGGTACCTATCCACTTCCAGAAGCTCAGTGCGACCGTTTCATGCTCAAGGTAAAGATCGACTATCCTAAGAAGGAAGAGGAGATGAAGATCGTAGCTGGTCACCTCGCAGGCTTCAAGTCGGAGGTTAAGCCAGTGATGAGCGTTAACGAGATCATCGATGCACGTCAGGTGGTTAAGCAGGTATACATCGACGAGAAGATTCAGAAGTATATCGTCGATATCGTCTTTGCTACCCGTTATCCTGAGATGTATGGCATGGAGAACATGAAGGATATGATCGCTTATGGTGCTTCTCCTCGTGCTTCTATCAACTTGGCTCTCGCAGCTCGTGCATACGCCTTCCTGAAGCGTCGTGGTTATGTTATCCCAGAGGATGTCCGTGCTATCTGTCCAGACGTCATGCGCCATCGTATCGGACTTTCTTACGAGGCTGAGGCAAATAACCTCACCGCTGAGGAGGTTGTTGCAGAGATCTTGAATAAGGTAGAGGTGCCTTAATCGAATTGATAATTGATAATTCATAATTGATAATTAAGCTTCGCGCTGTAGAAACTTTCAGTAGCTGAAATTATGAATTATGAATTGTGAATTATGAATTATATTCAAATGGAAACAACAGAATTAATCAAGAAGGTAAGGCAGATCGAGATCAAGAGCCGAGGCTTGAGCGCCAACGTCTTTGCAGGATCGTATAAGACAGCGTTCAAGGGTCATGGTATGTCGTTCTCCGAGGTGCGAGAGTACCAGTATGGAGATGACGTCCGTGACATCGACTGGAACGTGACTGCCCGTCAGAGCAAGCCTCACATCAAGATCTTTGAGGAGGAGCGCGAACTGACCATCATGCTTCTGATCGACGTCAGCGGTAGCCGCGAGTTCGGTACTACCAACCAGACCAAGCAGGAGCAGATCACTCAGATCGCGGCTACGCTGGCCATGTCGGGTATTCAGAACAATGATAAGATCGGTGTTATCTTCTTCAGTGACCGTATCGAGAAATACATCCCGCCACAGAAAGGCAAGAAGCATGTGCTGGCCATCATCAGTGAGATGCTTCAGTTCCAGCCTGTGCAGCGAGGTACGGATATCGGTAAGGCCATCCAGTATATCAGCAATGCACAGAAGAAACGCTGCACGACCTTCGTCATCAGTGACTTCTTCGACGCAAAGCCTTATCAGCAGTCCTTGCAGATTGCCAATTCCAAGCATGACGTTGTAGCCATCCAGGTCTATGATCCACGCGAACAGGAATTGCCAGACGTAGGCTTGCTCAAGGTTCGTGATGCAGAGTCGGGCCAGGAGCGTTGGGTCGACACCAGCAACCGCAAGGTGCGAGAGTCTTACGCTCAGTGGTGGCAGACCATGCAGAGCCAGATGCAGGACGCTTTCATGCGATCACGTGTCGATAGCGTCTCGATCCGCACTGATGAGGATTTCGTTCCGGCACTCTTGTCTCTCTTCCAGAGACGTAGCTGATACTATCGATCAGCGTGCAGCTGATAATATCAATGAGTTTATGACAAAATTTAGAAATATAACCATCCTTCTGACCGCGATCCTGTTGCATCTTGCTGCAGGAGTAGCCGCATGGGCTCAGCAGCCTACGGTGAGTGTTCAGATGGATAGCACCTATGTCACTTACGGTTGTCCGATGACCTTCCATCTGGAGGCTGTCGTGCCAGACGGTCAGCAGATCCTGTTTCCGCAGGATGTGTTGCGTCAGGGAGGTATTGTGGCATACGATGACTCGGCTCAGTATCTGCTGGAGCTCGATGATTTCGAGGCTCCGAGAGTCGATACGGTGAAGACAGAGAACGGTTTGACAACTCTTCATGAGGACATCACCGTGTTCGCCTTCGATTCGGCAACGCTCTATATTCCTCCATTCGAGTTCGTGACTTCTAATGGCGATACGCTCCGTACCAATTCGTTGGCCTTGAAGGTCTTTGTGCCATTCGAAGGAGTGGAGGTCGATCCACAGAAGTTCGCAGACTTCAAGGACGTAGAGGATCCTGAGTTCGTACTTCTCGACTATATCTGGTATTTCCTCTGGCCATTGATTATCCTGGCCATCGCCGTAGCCGCATGGTTCGGCTGGAAGTATTACCAGCGTCATAAGACCGATGCACCGGTTGTGGAGGTCAAGGAGAAGCCTTTGCCAGCACATATCGTGGCAATGCAAGCACTTGAGACTCTGGCAGGCAAGAAGCTCTGGCAGAATGGTCGTGACAAGCAGTTCCATACCGAGCTGACCGACATCCTGCGTCAGTACATCGAACAGCGCTTCTCGGTTCCTGCTATGGAGAAGACCAGCGATGAGATCCTCGACGAGCTGTATGAGCTGGCCGAGAGTCAGAAGGCTTCGCTCAGCAATCTCAAGCAGATTCTTTCGATTGCCGATCTGGTCAAGTTCGCCAAGTATCAGCCATTGGCCGACGAGAATCAGCTTTCGTTCATGAATGCTAAGATGTTTGTCGAGCAGACCAAGAAAATTGAGATAGAGGAGACCATCTCAGAAGACGATGAGTCAAACGAGAATATTTAAGTCTAAGGAATTATGCAGTTTGCCAATCCAGGTTATTTATTCCTGCTTATCTTACTTCTTCCTGCCATTGCATGGTATATCTGGAAGCAGTCGGTAGCACAGGCCTCGTTGCAGGTCTCTACTACCAGTCCGTTCCAGAAGCTGCCACGCTCGTGGAAGGAGTATCTCCGTCATGTTAACTTCGCTTTGCTTTGTGGCGCATTTGCTTTGACCATCGTGGTCCTGGCTCGTCCACAGAGCAGTGACAGCTGGAGCCAGTCGAACACTGAGGGTATCGATATCGTCCTCTCGCTCGACGTCTCTAACTCTATGCAGTACGAGGATTTCCGTCCGAACCGACTTGAGGCTTCTAAGGATGTAGCCTCGAAGTTCGTGGCCGGTCGTCCTAACGATAACATCGGCCTTGTCCTCTTCGGTAAGGAGTCATATACGATGTGTCCGATGACCAGCGATCACGCCGTAGTCGGTAATATGATCAACTCGGTGGATTTCGACCTGATCGATGGCGGTAGTACAGCCATCGGTGACGGTCTTGTCACCGCTGTCAACCGTATTCGCAATGGACAGGCCAAGAGTAAGGTCATCATCCTCCTGACCGATGGTACCAACAACTCGGGTGACGTCTCTCCTAAGGACGCTGCTCAGGTGGCTAAGGTCATGGGAGTCCGTCTCTATACCATCGGTGTAGGTTCGAAAGGTGAGTTTGAGAGTGTCGTAGGCTACGATCCATTCGGCCGTCCTGTACGTCAGATGATTCGTGCAGACATCGATGAGGATACACTGAAGGCCATGGCACAGCTGACCGGTGGTCGTTATTTCCGCGCTACCGACAAGTCTTCTTTGGCCGACATCTTTGACGAGATCGATCAGATGGAGAAGACCAAGATGTCTGTCCGCGAGTTCTCGCACAAGGAGGAGGAGTATCTGCCTTTCGCCTTGCTCGCACTTGCACTCTTATTGATTCATGTGTTACTCCGTAATACAGTATTGAGAAATTTGCCATAATATGGAAAACTTTCGTTTTGCAAATCCCCAACTCCTTTGGCTGCTGTTGCTGGTAGTCGTGCTGGTGGCACTTTTCATTGCCAGCCGCATGGCCAGTGCCAAGGCGCTTAAGAAGTTTGGTAATATAGCACTTCTCCGTCCTTTGATGTCAGGTGTCAGTGACGGAAAGCTGCGACTGAAGTTCGCATTACAGATGCTGGCGCTCGTCAGCCTCATTCTGGCTGTGGCTCGTCCACAGTTCGGTAGCAAGCTGCAGACCGTCAAGAAAGAGGGTATCGAGGTGATGGTTTGTCTCGATATCAGTAACTCCATGTTGGCCGAGGACATCGCACCTAATCGTCTGGAGCGAGCTAAGCGTATGTTGAGCCGTCTGCTCGATCAGATGGAGAACGATCAGGTCGGACTCATCGTCTTTGCCGGTGAGGCTTATACACAGTTGCCTATCACCAATGACTTCGTGTCGGCCAAAATGTTCCTCTTGAGCATCGATCCTCGCATGGTCAGCCTCCAGGGTACAGCCATCGGAGCAGCCATCAATCTGGCAGTCCGTTCATTCACTCCGAGTGAGACCAGCGAGAAGGCTATCGTCCTGATCACCGATGGTGAGAACCATGAGGATGACGCCACAGGAGCAGCTACAGCTGCTCTTCAGAGAGGCATCCACACACATGTCATCGGTATCGGCTCTACGCAAGGCGCTTTGTTGCCAGATGATAGCGGTCGTGCAGGTTCTTATCGCAAGGATGAGGCTGGCAATCCTGTCACCACTCGTCTGGATGAGCAGATGGCACGTGACATCGCTGCAGCAGGTCAGGGTGTCTATGCACATGCTGACAATGGCAATGGTGCCATCCAGAATGTGAGTGATGCACTGCAGGCTCTGCAGAAGTCTGAACTCGAGAGCCATGTCTATGCCGCTTATGACGACAAGTTCCAGTTCTTCGTATGGCTGGCTTTCTTCTTCCTTTTCATCGACCTCTTTGTGCTTGACAAGGCCAACGCTTTGCTTTCAAAGATTCAGCTTTTCGAGCGTAAGTAATATAAGATATGAGAAAGATTAGTCTTTTATTCCTTTTCATCCTACTCGCTACTACGGGTTATGCTCAGCGACAGGTCCGTCAGGCCACTCGCGAGGGTAATAACCTCTATCATAAGGAGGACTATCTCAACGCTGAGATCCAGTATCGCAAGGCGTTAGAGACGGCTCCTAACGATTCTCTGGCAGGTTATAATCTCGGCAACGCGCTGATCCGTCAGCAGCAGGACGAGAAGGCTAAGGAGTCGCTTCAGCAGTTTGTCAATGCGGCTTCTGCTGCACAAAAGGGTGGTAATCGCGCTCTGGCATCGAAGGCGTATTTCAATGCAGGCGATGTCTGTATGGCCGCTCAGCAGTATCAGGAGGCCGTGCAGTTCTTCAAGCGTTCGCTCCGTAATAATCCGCTCGATGATGAGGCTCGTTACAACCTCCTCCTGGCACAGAAGCTCCTGCAGCAACAGCAGGACGAGAATCAGGACCAGAACAAGGACGACCAGCAGGATCAGCAACAACAACAGCAACAGCAGGATCAACAGCAGCAGAATCAGGATCAGAACCAAGATCAGAACCAGGACGAGCAGCAACAGCCTCCACAGGATCAGCAGCAAGATCAACAGGACCAGCAACAGCAGCCGCAGCAAGGCCAGATGTCACAGGATCAGGCCGAGGCTATCCTGAATGCCAACAACCGTGATGAGCAGCAGACTCAGGAGAAGGTCCAGCAGCAACAGATGAAGCAGATGCAGCGTCGTAAGACCTCTAAGGATTGGTAATTGCTGACGCAAAGTTATAGGGAAAAAGTAAAAAGTAATAATAAAGATATGCGAAAGATTCTTTTCTCGCTTATTATCTCAGTAATGTCCACCGTCATGGCTTGGGCCGATGTCTCCTTCAAGGCAACGGCACCGAGTGCAGTGGCTGTTGGACAGCAGTTTCGTGTAGAATATACTGCCAACTCACGTGCCAGCGGCATTAGTGTCGATCTGGAAGGAAAGGGCTTTGAGGTGCTTTATGGACCATCGAACAGTACTTCGTCAAGCACCAGCATCGTCAACGGTCAGGTGACCTCTGAGGTCCGTACCACCTTCTCATATGTCCTCTTGGCCGAGAAGGAAGGAACCTTCAACCTGCCAGCCGCTACCTGTAAGGCCGACGGTCAGACCGTTACTTCTAACAGCCTTACCATCAAGGTGCTTCCTGCCGACTCGCAGACCTCTCAGAGTAGCAGTAGTTCATCTTCTAGCCGCAGCGATGCAGCACAGTCGGGTAATGCTAAGTTCAATAAGAACGATTATCACTTGGTCATCGACGTCAGCAAGACCTCGGCTTATGAAGGTGAGGCTATCGTAGCCACTCTCAAGCTCTACTGGCGTAATACACAGATGGGTAATCCTACCGACGTGAAGCTTCCGGATTTCGAAGGCTTCACCGTGCAGGATATGGACAACAGCACAGCACAGGCCACTTTGGAGCATTATCAGGGAGCTAACTACCAGATGTATCCTTTGGCTAAGTGGTTGCTCTTCCCATCACGTAGCGGTGAGATTACGATTCCTGCAGCTTCACTGAAGGCCAACGTGCAGGTGGTTACCACTCGTCGTAGCGGAGGTTTCTTCGACTGGCCGATGGAATATACACAGAATGTCGAAGTGCCACTCCAGAGTGCTCCACGTAAGATCTCTGTCAAGAGCCTTCCTGCTGGCAAGCCAGCATCTTATATGAATGCAGTAGGTGAATATAAGGTCAGTAGCGAGCTGACAGCTAACAAGGTCAAGACCAACGACGCTGTCATCTATCGTCTCACCATCGAAGGTATAGGCAACATCAAATATGCACGAGAACCAGAGCCTGAGTTCCCATCAGACTTTGAGGTCTTCGATCCGAAGGTCGATCTCGATACTCGTGCTACCTCTGCAGGTCTGCAGGGTAAGAAGGTGATCGAATATACTATTATCCCACGCCATGCAGGCAACTTTACTATTCCAGCCATCGAGTTCGGTTATTTCGATACGAAGAGTGGCCAGTTCAAGACGGTTACCACTTCTCCTTATACTCTGGAGGTAGAAAAGGGAGCTGACGATGGCTCTAGCTCTGGTCCTGCACTTGATTTCACCGGTGCTAATCAGGAGCGCCTGAAGGTGCTTGGCAACGATATCCGTTATCTGCATCAGGTCGATGGTGATGACCTCGACAAGGATGAAGAGCCATTCTATGGCGGCTTAGTCTACTGGTTGCTCTATCTGATTCCTTTCCTTGTAGCTTTGGCAGGAGCCATCGCAGGCCGTCGTCAGATCAAACTCAATGCCGATATCGCTGGCAAGCGTACCCGCAAGGCTGGTAAGGTAGCAGAGAAGCGTCTCCGTGAGGCTAATACTGCATTGAAGGCCAACGACGAAGCTAACTTCTATGAGGCTGTACATAAGGCTATGTTAGGCTATGTAGGCGATAAGCTTCGCATCCAGTTGAGCGATCTTAACATCGATAACATCCAGCAGACATTGAGCAGTCATAAGGTAGGTGAAGAGACCGTCGCAGCAGTCAAGGATGTCCTCGAGACCTGCCAGTTCGCTCGCTATGCACCGTCACATGATGCTCATGCTATGGATGAGCTCTATAAGAAGGCTTCTCAGACACTCGAGAAGCTGGAGAGTGAGATTAAGTAATAGACCCTATATTTTTAATTATTCATTAGTTTATGTCTAAGAGAATAATCCTCATATTGTCAGTCATTGTTTCGTTCTTGGGACTCAATACCAAGGCCTATGCACAGCAGGATCTGCTCGATCTGGCTGCTGCACAGTACGACAGCACTCACTACCAGACCACTATCGATGCTTACGAGCAGGTACTCTCGGCTTATGGAGCCAATCCAGAGCTTTACTACAACCTCGGTGGCGCTTATTATAAGATGAAGAACTATCCGAAGGCTATCCTCAACTACGAGCGTTGCCTTCTGTTTGATCCTTCTAACTCGGATGCTGCAGCTAACCTCGAGTTGGCACAGATGCAGTGTGTCGATAAGATCGAGGCCATCGAGCCTATCATCTTCGTGACGTGGAGCAATGCCATCCGCGACCTGCTTTCATGCGATACATGGGGATGGCTGGCCATTATCTCGTTCCTGCTCTTCCTGGCAGGCTGTGGCCTCTATTTCTTCGGTCATAAGACCATGCTTCGTAAGACCGGCTTCTATGGTGCTATCGTCTGTGTCCTGCTTTGCTTTGTGTTCAACTTCTATGCAGGAGCACAGCGTGACCGTATCCAGCAGCGTGACTATGCCGTAGTTATGACTCCATCGGTCATCGTCCGCAGTTCACCTGCAGAGAGTGGTACACAACTCTTTACCATCCATGAAGGCCTGAAGGTACGCGTTCGCAGTACGCTCTCTGACTGGTCGGAGATCGAGCTTTCTGACGGTAACGTAGGATGGATGCCAACCGAAGGTCTTGAGATCATCTGATAGAGAATATTGATTGATAAAAAATGTCTGAAATGCGCAGAGTCTTTTTCTTCCTTAGCTTGTTCCTGAGCATCCTCTCTACACATGCACAGGATAAGAACTATACCTTGCTGGTCTCGATGGATGGATTCCGTTGGGACTATAGTGAGATGTATCGTACCCCGTTCCTCGACAGCCTCGGAAGGGTAGGAGTGTATGCGCAGATGGTACCATCGTTCCCTAGTAAGACTTTCCCTAATCACTACACTATCTGCACCGGCTTGGTGCCAGATCATCATGGCATCATTGCCAATAAGTTCTATCACCGTGAGCGTCAGCAGTGGTTCAGCCTTAATGACCTCGAAACGAAGTTTGATGGTACATTCTATGGCGGTGAGCCTATCTGGGTAACCGCACATAAACAGGGATTGCGTACTGGTGTAGTTTACTGGCCAGGATCAGATACTGAGATCATGGGTGTCCGTCCAGATACTTTTCACAAGTTCATCAAAGGCGAGACTTTGACCTTCGAGGAGCGTCTCGATGAAGTAGAGCGCCTCTTTACCTTGCCATTGACTGAGCGTCCAGATTTGGTGATGTTATATTTCGATGAGCCTGATCATGACGGTCATTTCTCTAATCCATATTCTGCAGTGACCCGTGCCACCGTGGAGCGTATGGATAGCCTCATGAGCGCGCTCCTTCATATGCTGGAGCAGCTCCCAATCTACGACCGTCTCAACATCATCATCACGTCCGATCATGGCATGACGCCAACCTCTCCACGTCGCCTCGTAAAGATTTCAGAGTATCTGAAGCCAGAGTGGGTAGAGCGTTATGACTATTCTTTGCCAACACATATTGAGGCTGCACCAGGATGTGCCGACAGCATTGTGCAGGTCCTGAATCAGGTGCCACATATCCGCGCCTGGAAGCGTGGCGAAGTACCTGCTTATCTGCAGTTCGGTAACAATCCTAACTGTGGCGATGTCATTGTCAATCCCGATCTCGGTTGGGTCATTGGTGACGTTTATGCATTGGCTCCTGGCCAGCATGGCTACGATCCTACAGAGAATGATATGCAAGTCCTCTTCCGTGCCATTGGTCCAGCCTTTAAGACCCAGTATCAGAAGCCGGATCTCTTCCAGAACACCGCCATCTATCCGCTCCTCTGCCATCTGCTTGGACTTACTCCTGCACCGCAGGATGGTCACTTGGAAGACATACAGGACATCCTCAAGTAATAAGATAATCCATTATCGAGATACGAAGCCACTTCTTAATTTCAGGAAGTGGCTTCATTGATTTAGGAAGGTATCAAATGAAATCAAGATGTACCTTCCACGATCTGCAAAGGTACATCTTGAAATCAAAAAGTACCTTTATTGACGATGGCATATCTGTCACGGTTCCGTGACAGATATGCCACGACATAAAATAGGAACAAAGAAAATCGTGACGTCCTATTTTACGCCTAAAATAAGTACACACGAAATCATAATGTCCTATTTTAAATATTAAATAGGTATACATGACTTCAAGTGTACTTATTTCTGTTTTTTTATGTTGCACAACATATCGTGCTATAGAAATGTCCGAAAAAACGTCATTATTATCCTTAAAATTTGTTACTTTCTGATTTTAAAATTATATTTGCACCGTAAAATCTAATAGCACCTTTTTCTTGCACCTATTTATAATGCGTATACGACGCCTTTTCTTATTTATTTTCTTCTGCTGTGCGATGGCTTCTGCTGTGGCACAGAATCACTATGACTTCGACGGTTATCTGCAGGAACTCGACAGCGTTGTGCAGAAGCGAGAATACTTCAATCAGCTGAAGCGCGAACGTGTCATCGGTATCCAGACCTTAGGTAAGGGGATCACGTCTGAGCCTGACCGCTATCTGCATAATTCACAGCTCTATGACGAGTGCTTCACCTTCGATAGTGAGTTGGCCATGGAGGTGGTGAAGCAGAATATCGCTATTGCTCAGCGCCGTAATGATAGGGAAGGGGAGTATGAGTGGAAGATCAAGGAGACATTCATTCTGGCTTCAACGGGTCAGTTTCTTGAGGCGGTCAATATCCTGGGTGGCATCGATGTTTCAAAGCTGTCGCATCAGTTGAAGCAGGACTATTTCGATGAGATGCAGTATCTCTATTCGCACATGAGCCAGTATACATGGAGCACAGATCTGAAGGAGCAGTACAAGCAGCTCAACAATGCATATAACGACTCGATCTACGCTTTGATACAGCCTGGCGATAAGGACTATGTGTGGTATAAAGGCTGGCAGGACCTCTCGCGTGGCAATGCTCCAGCTTCGATCAAGGAGCTGAAGCCTATCGTGGATGAGAGAATGCTCGACTGCCGCAATGATGCGATGCTGGCCTATGTGTTGGCCCGATTGTATGAAAGCCAGGGCGACCAGGTGAACTATATGAAGTATATGTCATTCTCAGCCATGGCGGATATCCGGTCTGGTAATCAGGATATTGCTTCGCTCGAGGAGCTGGCTATCGTACTCTATGACCTTGGCGATCTGGAT
>JAZUIL010000189.1:0-4963 GCA_045642245.1 Bacteroidales bacterium | reverse complement strand
GGGACAGATACCGCAATTCTATTTCTCAAACACTACTCGTCCGTTTCTGATCACGAATCCCTTCCCCTTGGAAGGCTGACCCATGAGGTTATAGCGGAGACCACTGCCATTGCTGCGGTCACCTACCTGCTCGATGCCGGTGGCTTCGTTGTAGTTGAAGTAGAGATAGTATGCATCAGACAGTGAACCATCGACGAGAATATTATAGGCTGGCACGCCCGATGAGCGTGTGTTTCTGATCAATAAAGGACTGCCTTCGACTAGGGTCACGCCATAGCTGGGACCATCATGGTACTGGTATTCGGATGACATGTTGCCCGTGAAGACAGGGCCGACACTCCAGACCTCATCGGTAGTCCTCATGCCCGACAGCAAGACGGGCTGCGCAGTGGGTACGCTTCCCAGCAGATAGCACTTGCCTGCTTCGATGCTGAAAGCCAGCTTCATGATTACCTGATTGTCGGCGGTGATTCGCTCAGCAGTGTATGCTACCACACCCTGAGGCAACTCTGCGTCGAATGGGGCACAAATCGTAGTGACTCCTCTTGACAGGTCCAGCAGTACGTGCTCCGGGCCTTCGATGTGAGTAGGCACCGTAGCGAATACCCATGGCACCTTTGACTTATAAACGTCCATAGGTATTTCTGGGTCACTTTTATCAATGATACAGAATAACACTGAATATCTGAAACCTGGGATAAGCGATGTCTCTGGCACATCGAACGAGAATAGGGTCACCTCTCCGGCAGGAAAGACCATTGCCGTATCTTGCATGAAAATATCATTTTCCTTAAAGGGAATATCAGGCAGAAAGGCCATCAAGACTGTTGCCTTCACATCCTGGCTGGTGGGATTATATAACTTGCCTTCGTAATGCTGTGGTCCGTATGGAGCTTCAGCAGGAATGTTCATCGGCTCAGTAAGATAGACGAAGCCTTCACTCTGAGTATCAGGCTGAATACCGATGATGATGCTCTCATCTCCACTGTATTGCCCGAGACCATTACCGCCTACACCTTCGTCTTTAGGGGCAAGGGCAGGTATGGTCTCAGTGGATGTGAGCAGATAATACTCGTCATTAGCCATTCCGCCCCAACCCCAATTGATATGGAAGTAGCCGTCCTTATAGCCATCGCAGATAAAGCAGTGAGCGCCACCGCCATAGATTACAGGGCGCTTCTCTGCCAATTCGTTATAGATCATTTCTTCCCATCCTCCAGCAGGCAGATTGGTCAGGCTATCGCGTTCCAGAAGCTCCATGTTCTTGTCATAGCCAAAGTAGGTAGTAAGGGCATAAGGGATTGTACTAGTGGGGGCGGCTGAACCTAGAGTATAAATCCTGTCATAAATCATATTGAGTGCAATGCCCATATCGCTCATCAGCTTGGCCACGGCATTCTCCTCAGGCGTGCCACTGTAGGTCGTCTCGTACTTCTCTTGCATCAGATCCCACTTGTATTCGCTTTCGGCAAAGTTGGCCTCCAGCAGCTGGTCTTTCCAGCGATAAGCATGGCTGAACCTGCCATGCACCGGATACTTCCAGTAGTACATCACCTGAGCGGTGGCAGTAGCCGTACAGCCAGTCACATACTGAAGTTGAGGATCCTTTATCTGGGCACTGCCCAGAATGTCTGCATTGTAAGGAGCTGTCTGATTCCATGCGATGCCGCCCAGCAGAGGCTTGATTTCTGTCCGGTTTAAGGGTAAAGCACGTGTGACTTCATTCTGTGCAGCCATGCCCTGATGCTCTGCGACGATGGCAGAGTGGATCTGGTACTGATACTTGCCCAGCCACCATCGGGTAGCAGGTGAGAGCTGATCATAGTCGAAGCTGCTGCTCTCGCTGTAGGCAAGCACATCGTGAGCCACGTCGTCTCCACCCACGATGACATAGCCACCAGCAGGGTTATTGAAGACATAGTAATAGGTCTCACCGTCAGCCTGTGCCGTATGAGCCAGGGTCAGCGACTGCGCTTGACCTCGTGTATTTACTGACTGCTGGAAGAAACGTGTTGCCTTGCCGAGCGCCTGCTCAGGGCTCACAGTATCGGCCATAACAGTGCCGCTGAGCAACATCAGTGATGAGAACAGAAACTTCTTCAGTATCTCTGACTTAATCAATAACTTCTTCATTCTGTTATTATCTTTGCGCAAATATAGCTATAATTACCCGATTTTCCAAATAAAAAGATAGAAAAATACGATTTTCACAATTTGTCCGTCACGTTTTCACAGAATGTACTTCAGGTATCAGAAAGTCGCCGTATCTTTGCACCATCAAAATTAAAACAAATTGTTTAACTTCTTAAAAATTTTACTACTATGATTTGGGAACTTCTCGGGATCAGAGGGACAGGTCCCTAGGGGATCAGAGGGACAGGTCCCTGATCCGGTCGAGGGGATCAGAGGGACAGTCCCTGATCCGGTCGTTGATCATTATATTTTAGGGGGACCAGAGGGACAAGGGGATCAGAGGGACAGGTCCCTGATCCGGTCGTTGATCATTATATTTTATGACAGTTATCAAGTGGATCAGGGAACCTGTCCCTTGATCCACGTCAAAGATAAGAATATATTATCAGACATCCAAATATTCCGCATAAAAACTGCAATATAAGTGAGAAAAGAGAGGAAACCACGCTCATTTGTCGTGATTTCCTCTCAAATATGTGGGTGGATCAGGCACCTGTCACTTGACCCTTTCGTGCCAATTACTTCACATAGAGTTTTTTGCCATTCTTAATCATTAAGCCCTTAGTAGCCGCGTTCGAACGAATGCCCTGGAGGGTATAGGCAGGAGCTGCGGTGGCATTCTGCCCGTTAATTCCTGTGCCTTCTTCTACGACAGAAGAGATAGAAGCCGCATCCTTCTGCTCAAATGGGATGTAATGATAGACATAAGTTCTGGCTATTACCCATTCGTTACCCCTCCAAGTGTATTGTGTAAGCTTTGAAGCGTTGTTATTCTCATCGTAGGTGTATTCTTCCTTACCTGAGTTATACCACACATCTTCTGCTCCCAAATAATAATAATTAGTTGAGCTAACAATGTTGCCATTATCATTGTATTCAATATCATTTTTGCTTTGAGAATTGACAACCCATGCGCCATCTATCCAGTAATAAGTGGTTCGTAACGTCTGCATACCATTTGCATCGTAGATAGATTCGGTTTTGTTAGAGCCAGCCCACTCACCATTTCGCCATTCAAAAGCAGCATAAGATGTCTGGAAGCCATTCTCATCATAGGCATATTCGTATTTTTCAGAGCCAACCCACTCGCCTTCTATCCAATTGTATCTAGTATAAGATGTATTGCGATCATTCTCATCGTAGATATATTCGACTTTACCAACGACATCCCACTCGTCATTTATCCAAAGGGAATAAATATAGCTTTTCAAGAGACCATTCTCGGCGTAGGTATAATCGTATTTGTTAGTGGCAACCCACTTGTCATCTTGCAAGACATAACCCAAAGTACCCGTCGCAACACCTTCATCATTGAAGATGTAATCTGTTTTTGAATCCAGAGTCCACTGATCATCGCGCCAAAGATAACTCAAATAGCCTGTTTCTGTGCCATTATCGTCAAAGACATTCTCGGTTTTAGTACTTGTCCAATACTGATTGAAGTTAATAGATCCTATATGACGGCCATTTTCATCAAAAAGCTGCTCGTTTTTATATGAACATACCCATGCATCATTCTCCCAATAATAATCGGCATTCAAAATCTGATAACCTTTAGCATCATAGGCATATTCAGATTTCCTTGTATATACTAACTCGCCATTCGCTTGTCTGTAATCTACAATACTGGTTATGTTTCCTCTATCATCATAGGTGTATTCGGTCTTCGATTCTGGCTTGTCCTGAGCCTTCTCATCAGCATCGAAATATAACTTGCTGATGGTGATTTCGCTTTCCATACTCAGAAAGCAAAGGTCTTTTTCTTTGCACTCATCACACATCTCCTGCGTGAACAGGAAATCCAATGTCTCACCAGAATGCACTTCCAATTCATAATAGACGTTACTCCACCAGCCATTCATGACGCGGAAAGGGGAACTTTCTCCTTCTACACTCTTTATGACAAGGTGCATTGTCTTGCCGACAAGCGCATCATAAACCTCATCGCTGATAGATGGGAGATAACCTTCATAATCACTGAATCGGAACTTTTCCGATTCCCATGCAACGGCAGTCATCTCGCCTTCCCAAATAACGCCACCCTCGGAAAGAGCATAATTAAAGCGCTCAATGATGGTCACGTTGCCCGAGTCATCGTAGGTATAAAAGTTTTTTGCCTGAAGCTGGTTATCATTGTCATACATTTCTTCATAGTCACGAACCATTGTCGGAACAGCACTCTTTGCCAGAAGCTCTTGAGCCCTTGTCTTATTCTGACTCTGTGCCATGTGCTGACGCAACTCTAATTCATGCTGCGGACCTGGAGAGAGACGATTAGGTAACTGCGCTGGTTTCTGTGCCAGCAATGGAGTGCAGACTAATGCTGCAAGTAAGGCGTAAAAATGTTTCATACTATCATTGGGTTGGTTTAAGATTCATTTATCGCGGCAAAGATAATCTTTTTTTTCATTTCATGACCTATTTTTAGGTTATGTTTCTTATTTGGATGCACAAATTACGTGAAAAAATTTGATTCTTCCAAATCTTTCGCACAGAAACTGCTAGATAAGCGAAATAAGGATCAGAGGGACAGGTCCCTGATCCGGTCGTTGATCATTATATTTTATGACAGTTATCAAGTGGATCAGGGACCTGTCCCTTGATCCATCATTTTATCCACAACAGTTTTCCGTTACGGACGATGAGGTTCGGGGTAATGTAATAGATGTCGCCTTGCATCAAGGACTTGTAGTCTTTAATCTCTTGGATGGCCGTTGGGGCGTCACCATAATAGAAGTCGAAAGTGACAGAGCCATCCTCATTGAGTGTG
>JAZUIL010000188.1:0-6704 GCA_045642245.1 Bacteroidales bacterium | reverse complement strand
TCCACAAAATTGTGATTTCTCATTTTTTCTTACTATCTTTGCACTTCCAAATATAAATGCGACCCTTATGATTGAATATCTTTACGGTGAAATCACCGAACTCGACCCTACACAGGCCGTCGTTGAATGCTGTGGTGTAGGCTATGCCTGTGCCATCTCGGTTTACACCTACGATCACCTGAAAAAAGGCGAGGTGCAGAAGCTCTATATTCACGAGAGTATCCGCGAGGATGCGCACCAGCTCTTCGGCTTTGGAACGAAGCAGGAACGCGCTCTCTTCCAGTTGCTTATCTCGGTAAGTGGTGTAGGTCCTAACACGGCTCGATGCATCCTCTCATCACTGGCTCCTGATGAGCTCGTAGCGGTGGTTTCTTCGGGCAATGACCGACAGCTGAAGAACGTGAAAGGCATCGGTGCAAAGACGGCTCAGCGTATCATTGTGGATCTGAAAGACAAGGTCGGCGCAACGGGTATCACTGCTGCAACGAGTGGTAGCAGCGTGCTGGTGGCTAGTAATCAGAATGGCGACGAGGCTATCCAGGCGCTCATGGCTCTTGGCTATCCTCAGGCCAATGCGGTCAAGGCTATCAATCAGTTGCTGGCTAAGGATCCTTCGATGACCGTACAGGCGCTGATCAAGGCTGGCCTTCACATGATGTGAATTCAGTGAGGAGTGAGGAATGAGGAGTGAGGAGTAATTTTCCGTCAAAGAAATCAAAGGAAATCAAAATATAAAGATTTCATCTGATTTCCTTTGAATTCTTTGATGGAGGGAAAAGAAAAAAAACAACAATGGGCAAGTTCAAAGCTGCACTATTTGACTTCGACGGAACGCTGGTCGATACAGAAGCTCAATATACGATAATCTGGGGTAAGATCGCTCGCAAATTCCGACCAGACATCCCGAATCTCGAATATATCATCAAAGGAACAACACTGAAGCAGATCTTCGAGCGCTATTTTCCTGATCCTGAGGTTCAGAAAGAGATCGACGAGACGCTCAATCAATACGAAGCAGAGATGCGATATGAGTTTATCGATGGAGCAAAAGAGTTCCTCGAAGACCTCAAGGCGCATGGCGTGAAATGTGCCGTGGTAACCAGTTCGCACCAGATCAAAATGGCTTCGGTGGCTCGCAAGATGCCAGGATTCAACGCTATCTTTGACCGCATCCTGACAGCTGAAGACTTCACGGCGTCAAAGCCTGCACCTGATTGCTATCTGCAAGGAGCTAAAGTCTTTGGATGCGAACTCGATGAGTGTATCGTATTCGAAGATGCTTTCAACGGATTGGAGGCCGGTCGCCGCTCAGGCATCTACACCATCGGCCTAGCTATTACGAATAAAAGAGAAGCCATCGAAGACAAGTGTGATCTTGTACTTGATGACTTTGTAGGATTCGATTTTGAAAAGGCTCAGAAGCTCATTCTTTGATAGTGGAAAAATAACTCGTACCTATTTCACTTGTCATCCTGAGCGCAGCGAAGGACCTCGCACGTAAATGATTGCTTCGTGCGAGGTCCTTCGCTGCGCTCAGGATGACAAGAGTACGAAATGTATTCTACGTTTCCGGAACTCTTTATACCGAGACCTCTCCTTTTATAGCTGGGTGACACTGATAATCCTTCAAGGTAAAGTCGGTGATATTGAAATTACGGATATCATCGACCGCCGGATTGATCTCCATCGTTGGCAATGCGAGCGGCTCACGCGAGAGCTGCAGACGCACCTGATCGAGGTGATTGAGATAGATATGTGCATCGCCTAAAGTATGGACGAAAGTACCTGGCTTCAAACCGGTTACCTGAGCCATCATCATCAGGAGGAGTGCATAGGAAGCGATGTTGAATGGCACACCGAGGAAGATATCTGCCGAGCGCTGATAGAGCTGCAGAGAGAGCTTGCCGTCGGCCACATAGAACTGGAAGAAGCAGTGGCATGGAGGAAGGCCCATCTGATCGATCTGAGCCACGTTCCATGAACATACGATGATGCGACGTGAATCAGGATTGTTCTTGATGGTATCGACCGCCTGCATAAGTTGATCGATGCTACCACCGTCATAATCCTGCCAAGCGCGCCACTGATGGCCGTAGATAGGGCCAAGCTCACCAGTCTCATCATCGCCCCAGGAATCCCAGATATGCACGTTCTTCTCCTGGAGGATCTTCTTGTTGGTCGAACCAGAAATGAACCACAGAAGTTCCTCTATGATGCCACGAGTAAACATCTTCTTGGTGGTAAGGAGAGGGAATCCTTCGCTGAGATCAAAGCGCATCTGATGGCCGAAGACACTGATGGTGCCGGTGCCTGTACGGTCTTCCTTCTTCACGCCTTCATCGAGGACTCGCTGTATGAGGTCCAAATACTGCTTCATAGGGTAGATATTTTGAGTGTTTTGTTGTATATTAAACAATAGTTTGATCACTTTTTCAGCGATTCGTGCGCAAAGATACGAAAAAAGTTGTATCTTTGCACCGCTTTTGTGTATTTATTTTTCAAAACAAGGAGATAAAAGGCCATTTAAGACGTTTTTTATCGCAAAAGCACCCTTACTACAGACAAAACAGCAACTGAATGCATAGAATCATCACTTTCATCACTTTGTTCTGCGCCATCTGCCTATGGGCCGGATGTCACAAAGGTGACGAAGACAAAAAGAATAACGAGGATCTCGACCTGAGTACCATCCCTGGCATGGTGACTCATGACGTCTCGATGCTGGTATCCGATTCTGGCAAGATCAAGTATCATGCCATCGCTCCGATCTGGCTCAGATATGATCTGGACAAGAGCAATCCGTATCAGTACTTTCCTGAAGGTATTGTCCTCAATCAGATCGACCAACAGAAGAACGTGGTAGGACACATCCAGGCCGACACGGCTTATAACTACGAGAGTTCAGACCTCTGGCATCTGATCAACAACGTGAAGATCGACAACGTGCAAGGCGAACGCTTCACCACCAACGACCTCTTCTGGGACGCTCGTAACCACAAGGTATACAGCGACTCATTCATTCATATCGAACGTAACTATGACATCCTCGAAGGCTATGGCTTTACGAGCAATGACGCGTTTACCGAATATGAGATTCGCCAGACGACAGGTATTTTCGAAGTAAAGGAGCAGGAGAAACAGGCGGGAGACTCTATTGCCGCCGAGACAGATTCCATTCCTGCCTAACACCTCAAAACTAGAACGATAAGCAATGGATTATTCCCTACTTATAGGCATATTCATCACTCTGATCTTTTCCGCTTTCTTCAGCGGCATGGAGATGGCCTTCATTTCGGCCAATCGTATGCGTCTGGAGCTCGATAAGCAGGAAGGCGACCTCACAGCTCGCATTCTCCAATTCTTCTACAGCCATTCAGAACGCTTTATCAGCACCATGCTGGTAGGCAATAACATCGCACTCATCGTCTATGGTATTCTGATGGCTAACTTGCTGGAGCCACTGTTCCGCGAATATCTTACAGACAACGATTTCCTGGTCGTACTGATCCAGACCATCGCCTCTACCATCATCATTCTCTTTACGGCCGAGTATCTGCCAAAGACACTCTTCAAGCTCAATCCGAACCTGATGATGCGAACCTTTGCCGTCGTGCTATGGGGTATCTACTGGATCCTCTACCCGATCTCTACGGTCAGTACACTCCTGAGCCACGGCATCCTCCGTATGTGTGGCATGCCGGTCATCAAAGAGAAGCAAGGTGTACTGACTCGTGTCGACCTCGATTACTTCGTGCAACAGGGTATTGAGAACGCTTCTGACGAGGAAGACAACGGCCAGCAGAAAGACGAGAACCACACGCAGAAAGACGACGAGGACGATAATCTGCAGGAGTTACAGCTCTTTAAGAACGCCATGGACTTCAGCAAGGTCAAGGTACGCGACTGTATGATTCCTCGTTCGGAACTCACCGTTGTGTCTATTGACACACCACTCACACAGCTTAACCGTCTTTTCGTCGAGACAGGCTTCTCGAAGATCCCTGTTTTCAAAGGCGACATCGACAATCTCATCGGATATATCCACTCTTCGGAGATGTTCCGCTGTCCGGCTCAATGGCAACAGAAGATCATCCCTCTGCCATTCGTTCCTGAGACCATGGCAGCGCCAAAGGTACTCCGTATGCTGATGGAACAGAAGAAGTCCATCGCAGCCGTCATTGACGAATTTGGTGGCACGGCAGGCGTGATCACGATGGAAGACCTCTTTGAGGAGATCATCGGCGACATCGAAGATGAACACGATCACCTGCAACTCATCGAACGCCAGATCAACGACAACGAATGGGAAGTCAGTGGCCGTCTTGAGATCAGTAAGATCAACGAGGATCTCGAGATCTCACTGCCAGAAGACGAGGAATACCTGACCTTGGCCGGGCTTGTCCTTCACGAGCTGCAGACCTTCCCGCAGGAAGGTGACATCGTGACACTCGAAGAACAGCATATCCGTATGGTAATTGCTAAGGCAAGCGCGACAAAAATCGAGCTCATCAGACTCACGAAATTGACAACCGAAGAGTAGTTTTCTATACATTTCCGTCTTTTTTAAGGAAATTTAGAAAACTTTTCGGCCAATTATTTCGCGCTTTGAAATAAAATATGTATATTCGCGACCGATTTTGACACTTTCTAATGACATGATTGTGTCCACACCTTTTTAAAATATAATAAAAACAATAAAATACATCTAAGAAAACAATGGCAACATTACAACGCATCAGAAACCACTCTGTAGCCCTTTTGGTTATTGTGGGTCTGGCCATGGCTGCTTTCATCATCGGTGACTTGCTCACCAGCTCAAGCTCTATCCTTCAGAGCCAGCGCGACAAGGTAGTAGTCATCAACGGCAAGAAAGTAACTTACGAGGAATTCGAAGCTGCTCGTCAGCGCAAGCAGGACTTCATTAAGACTATGCAGGGCCAGGAGCTTGACAACAACGCTTCTCAGCAGCTCACACAGCAGGTTTACAATGAGTTCATCACCAAGTCTCTCATCGATGAGGTTGGTGAGAAGTTCGGCTTCACCGTAAATAAGGCTGAGATCAATGAGCTCATCCAGGGTCAGAGCCTTTCTCCAGTACTCACTCAGATGTTTGGTCAGCAGGCTCCACAGGTAGTTTCTTACTTCGTGAACCTCATCACCAATGACGCTTTCGAGATGGCAGAGCAGTCAAATCCTTTCTTCAGCTACAACAACTGGATGGAGATCGAGGATCAGGTTGTTCTCAACCGTATGGTAGAGAAGTATATGGGTCTCATTTCTACAGCTATCAAGCCTAACAAGCTCGAGGCTCAGGATAACTTCAATGGTGACAACACCGAGTGCACTTTCGCTTATGTTCGTCAGGCTGCTAATGCAGTAGCTGACTCACTCGTTAAGGTTAGCACCGATGACATCCAGAAGTACTACGAGAGCACCAAGCGCAACTATAAGATCGACGCTGACCGTCGTGCAGTTAGCTACATCAGCGTTAACCTCGTTCCAAGCGAGATGGATTACGCTGAGGCTGAGGAGGACGTCAAGTCTATCCGCGACGAGTTCGCTACCACTACTGAGATCGCTGAGCTCGTTAACGGCAACTCAAGCTCACAGTACCTCGACGCTTATGTTCCAGTAAGTGGCATGAGCGGTGACCTCAAGACTTTCGTTGAGGAGAATGGTGTTGGCGCTATCATGGAGCCACATCGTGAGCAGGGTAACTACTACATGATGGCTCGTATCATGGACAAGACCGTTGGTCCTGACTCTATCGAGGTTGCACTTGTTGTAGTTCCTACTAAGGAAGAGGCTGACAGCATCTACAACGTTCTCGCTAAGGGTGACGCTACTGAGGCTCTCGCTTCTTACACCGAGCAGCAGAAGTACATCGGCTGGATGCAGGATGCAGGTCTTTTCCAGAACTTCGGTTCAGACGTTCGTGATCAGGTTCGCGCTACTGCTAACGGCCAGACCTTCACCAAGGAGGTTAACGGCGTTAACATCGTATGCAAGGTTACCGGTCGTACCAAGAACGTTGACCTCGCTAAGGTTGCTATCTATGCCAATGAGGTTATTCCTTCAACCCGCACCCGTGGTGAGGAGTATGGCAAGCTTAACCGCTTCCTCACCAACTATAAGACTCCAAAGGCTATGGCTGACAGCGCTCGTGCAGAGGGCTTCATGATGATGCCAACCACTCTTTACTCTACCGCTTACAACGTAGGTGGCATCCAGGATGCTCGTCAGGCAGTTCGCTTTGCATTCCAGGGTAAGAAAGGTGACGTCAGCGAGATCTTCGAGACTGGTGACAACCTCCTCGTAGTTGCTATTACTGGCGACGTTGAGAACGGTTACATGAGCATCAAGGATACTCTCTTCCAGCAGCAGCTTTCACAGTTCTATGTAGCTCCTCTCAAGAAGGTTGAGTATCTTGCTAACCAGTTCGCTCAGGTTGCTGATAAGAACCTCGCAAGCTTTGCTTCTAAGTTCGACGCTAAGATTGATACCGCTCAGTTCGTAAACTTCAACCTCAACAGCGTTATGGGTCTTGGCTCTGAGCCTAAGGTTCTCAGCGCAGCTCTCAAGGCTAACGTAGGTGATGTTATCACCGTTGCTGGTAACAATGCAGTTGTTGCTCTCCAGGTTCTCAACAAGAACAACAAGGATCTCGAGTTCAACGAGGCTGAGCGCGTAGCTGCAGTTGCTCG